>JAUXGV010000045.1 GCA_030621915.1 Flavobacteriaceae bacterium | reverse complement strand
AATACCCCTTAATATGAAAAATAACATTTGTTTTACGATAATTTCTTTTTTATTTGTCAGTCATTTTTCTTTTGCACAAGAAGATGTTGAAAAACACCCTTTATTAACTGATAAATTTGTTTTTTCTGGAGGATTATTCCTTCCTACCAAAGAAATAAACCTTAGTGTTAATGGAGCATCTATTGATCGAGATATTGACTTGGGTGACGAGTTCGATATTAGTAGTTATCAAAGCACTTATAATATTGGCTTTGATTGGAGGTTTTCTAAAAAATGGAAATTGTCAGCGGATTACTTCAGTATGAATAATGTTAAGGTTGCAACTCTAGATGAACCTATTGAATGGGAAGATTATATTTTTGATGGCAGAGTCGAACTAGGTGTAAAAATTGGAGTATTGCGTACCATGGTGAGTAGAATATTATCAAGAGGTGATAAACATGAGCTGGGCATAGGTATAGGATTCCATGTAATGCCTATTAATATTTATGTTGAAGGTGAGGCATATTTGGAAGGTCCCGATGATGAAGAAATTGAAAGGGATTTTGAAAGACAAAGTTTAAGTGTTACTGCACCACTACCAGATTTAGGTCTCTATTACAACTGGGCACCAACATCTAAATGGTTTTTTTCAGCAGATGTTGATTTTCTATATATCGCAATTGGAGATTATAAAGGTTGGTTATGGGATTTAAACGGAGGAGTGAAATACCAAATTGTTGATTTCATGGGAGTGGGAGTAAATTATAAATATTATAGCATTGATTTTGAAGTAGATTCAGGAAATGAAGTTGGAGAATGGCAGGGAAGTTTAGGAGTTAGTTATAGTGGACCGATGTTCTTAGTTCATTTTAATTTTTAAATATTTGAAACGTAATTAATAGTTTTGACTATCAGAGTTGTACTTTGGGTCTAAGGATTGCTAAATTATATTGAATGTTATAATTTTATAGTTGAGTTCAATGGGTTCTTAATAATTGAATAAAAACAGCATTTTTTTCTTATCAACGATTATAATCTTTAATCATTTTTATTTTTACAAAGCGGAAAAGTTTTTGATCATATTAGCATGAAAAGTGAAATTCTTAAAGGAGAGCACTATTATGCCGTTTATTTGCCGCCGGATCAAGAATCATCCGAAAGGAACTATTCCGTTTTATTCGAATTACAGGGTGCTGGTGATGCTCAAATAGGCCGGATTTAGTTTGGAGAATTTTTATGAATTGCGGATAATGCTATTAAAAATGGAATCGCTATACCAATAATCATTGTTGTGCTGGACTAATTGACGAGCTTCTTCGCCAAAAGTTTTGGAATTGGTTTCCCAGGCTTTTCATCAATATTAGTAACATACCCTATAAAATTAAAGTTCCAATTCAGCGGTCAGTATTTTTAACAAAATAATTGACTATGTTCTACAATTATTCTCATGGGTTCTGAATCAATTCTTATTGAAATAAAGGTTCAAAATTCTTTCATAATTTAGGTTGAAACTCAGTGTCAAACTTTATACTTTACAAGTAAGAGTAAATTTAATTTAGAAAAGAAAATTAATATAATTAGGTTAGATTGCTTGCTAAATTCGTATCTTAGAAAACCATATTTTAAGAATCATCCAAATTAATGATCGCTCAGAGTCTTTTTAATTAAAGGTCATTTTTTGATAAAACAATGGGTTTTTTTATTTAAACCTTCCATTAGACAACCTATTGCTGTAATATTTGAGATATTTTATTTTGCCTTATGAAGTTAAATAAACTCATATCAGAACTAAAACGCAGGCATGTTTTTAAATCAACTATTGCCTATTTGGCTATTGCCTGGGTGATTATTCAGATTGCTTCCATTGTATTCCCAGCTTTTAATGTGCCGGATTATGCCATAAAAATTTTATTTTATATTCTGGGTGGAGGACTCCCATTCTGGATGATATTTTCATGGATGTATGATTTAACATCCGAAGGGTTTCAAAAAACAAATGATCTGGAAGAAGTTCAAGAAGGATTAAATTCAACGGATAGAAGATTAAACAAGGTAATTGTTGCTTCCTTGGCAACAGCAATCATATTACTTGTCGGAATCAGTTTTTGGGCAGGTTCCAGTTGGAGTAATCAAGAAACAGCTCTTGACCTGAAAAAAGTGGCAGTACTTCCATTAGTTCAAAAAACAGAGGATAAAGAGGATGTATATTTTAAAGTTGGGATGACAGATGCACTGATCGGTGAATTATCAAAAGTTGACCAACTAACAGTAATTAGTCAGGCTTCTACCCGGGTTTTCACTTCGGGATTTAATTCGGCCAATTCATTGATATCAAATGTCCTTAGAGAAATCGATTATTATGTGGAAGGAGAAATCGAACTCAATGATAATCGATTAAATATATATATTAAATTGAAAGAAAAAATGGATACTCAATCCATTTGGCAAAAAGAATACAGTCGGGATTTATCTGAGGTGAGAATTCTCTGGGCAGAAGTTGCTGCCGATCTTGCTAGGCAAATGAGTGTTATAGTCAAAACAGAAGATGCTGAACTTTGGACTGAGTTTCGATCAGTTAAACCTGAAACTTTCGAATTGTATTTAAAAGGAAAATACCATATGAATCAATCCACACCTCAAGAATGGGGAAAGGGAATGGTTTATCTTCAGGAGGCGTTGAATAAAAATCCATCCGACGCACATGCATATGGCTTTTTAGCAGAGGCTTTGGTGAACGTTGGTCATGGTCCAGATCCACCTCCCGATGTATTTCCAAAGGCTTTGGCTGCTGCCAAACGAGCCATACAACTCGATTCAACCGTAGCACTCGGATGGGCGGCACTTTCCCACTATCATACTTATTTTGGTATGGACTGGGCAATGGCTGAATACGCCTTTAACCGGGCAAATGAGTTGAATCCAAACTTGGCAGATAATCATTATCATAGGGCCTGGTATCTCGCATTATTTGGTCGGATGAACGAAGCAATAGAAGAGCATAAAAAAGCCCAGGAATTAGATCCTTTTACACCCATGCATACGGCTTGGTTGGGAGAACTTTATAGATGGGTTGGAGAATATGAGAAAGGTTTGGATGAGGTCGAAAAAGTGCTTCACATGGAAGATAAATTTGGCATGGCTTTGTTTGTTAAGGGTAGGATTTTAATGGATCAAGGAAACTTGGATCAAGGACTGAAAACACTTAAGGAAGCGGCAGATATTTTTCCTGCTTGGAAAATGGGTTATGGATCTGCGTTGATCGTATCTGGTAAACAAGAGGAGGCAAGAGTGATTATTAAAGAGCTTGAAGAAAAGCCAATAACTGCATATTGGGCTTTGTCTTTGGGTGTTATGTATACATTATTGGGAAATTTTGACAAAGGTCTTGAAAATCTCAATCATAAGAATAAAGCAGCTTGGTATCCATGGACTGTTAGACAGGTTTTAATGAAAGGTGAATTGAGTAAAGAACCCCGATACTTGCAACTAGTTCGAGACATGAATTTACCCGATCCTTCTCCATTAATATATTATCCTGAAGACCAGTAAAATTTCATTTTTATAGAAATATTTGGTCAATATTCATTAAATAATTATATTGATTTCTTAAATTAAAAATAATTTTTAATGAACAAATCACTACTTTTTTTGCCTGACATTTCAGGATTTACTGAATTTGTTCAGAATACAGAAATTGATCATAGTCAGCATATAATTTCTGAATTATTGGAAGTATTGATTAATGCCAATATTTTGGACTTACAATTGGCAGAAATTGAAGGTGATGCCCTGTTTTTATATAAAGAAGAAGAGAAACCTTCTCTTGAAAAATTATTGGCACAGGTTGAAATGGTGTTTACCGCATTTTATAGTCACCTTAAACTTTTGGAAAAGAATAGGGTTTGTCCCTGCAATGCCTGTTCATCAGCACCAAAACTACAGCTCAAAATTATTGCACATAGTGGTAAATTACAGTTTATTAATGTTCAGGGCAATAGAAAGCCTTTTGGTGTGGAGGTTATTGAAGCACATCGGTTGATGAAAAATTCGATCAATAGTAATAATTATGTTTTAATCAGTAAGCAATTGTCGGATGAGATAGAACTTTCAACCAATTATCAAAGTAAGTTATTTGATTTTAAATTGGGTGAAAACGAATATGATGGAAAAAAAATAAATTATTTATTTTCCGAAATAAACAAAAATGAACTGAAACTTAAGCCTTTTGCACAGGCCAAAAGAGTCGAATTCAATAAACCTCCTTCCCTATTATTTGAAATGGAATTTTCAATATCGGCCCCACAGCTTTTAGAATTTATCACGAATTATGCCCTTCGTTTTGAATGGGTAGAGGGTGTCGATAAATTTGAATTTAATGAAAATGAAGTCACCAGAATTGGCACAGAACATGTATGTGTGATCAATGGCAAGCACCTAAATTTTACCACAATTACAAAAAAAGGAAAACCAGGTCAACTAGTGTATGGTGAATTAACAACAAATGCCCCACCCCTAGATGAAATATTTCAATTCTATATTATAAATCCACTGACCCATTCATCTTGTAAACTTGAAGTCGAAATATATTGGAAAGTGAAATCAATATTAAAAAGATTGATTCTTAGTATATTAATTAAAAAAATAATAAGAAAAAATACCCAAAGCGCATTGGATAATTTATTTCTTTTTGTTGAAAAAATGAACAATATCGCCAATAAGGAATAAATTCACGTTTTGATCTTGCAATTACTAGATCGATGCGTTCAATATCCTTTCTTTTACCTCTTTAATATAGGTGCGTCCAATAACATATCTAATACCTCCAATTTCGATGCTATTTCCTTCAATTGTGTCTATTTTATCAATAGATATAGTAAATGACCTATGAATTCTTATAAATTTTTCTGTAGGCAACTGATTTGTAAAACTACCTAAAGTCTGATGGATAATATATTTATTGGTAGTTGTAATTATTTTTAAATAATCCTTCAAGCATTCAATAACCAATAAATCATCCAAATAGATCTTTTTCATTTTCTTTTTCTCTATTTTGATAAAAATAAAAGGTCTTTCAGAGCCTTCAAATTTCACCACTTTCTGATCATCTATTTTTTTGCTAACTTTATTTAAGGCTTTCATAAATCTTGCAAAAGAAATGGGCTTCACCAAATAATCTAACACATCCAATTCATAAGTTTTAACTGCAAATTCTTCATGTGCACTTGTAATTATTATTAACGGTCTGGTTTCGAGACTTTCAATAAAATTCAATCCATCTAAGACAGGCATATTTATATCTAAAAAAATAAGATCTACATCATGATCCTTTAAATAGTTTAAGGCATCAATAGCATTATTAAAAGTATCAATCAATTCAAAATCATTAATCTGCTGTAAGTGATTTTTAATTACATTAATAGCCAAAGGTTCGTCATCAATAATCAAACATTTAATTCCCATTACACTTTAATTTTAAGATTCACATTAAATAGTTTTCCCCTACTTTTTATTTTCAAATCGTATTCATCCTTATCATATCCCAAAGCCAATCTTTTTTTTACGTTATTTAATCCGATGCCACCAGGAGAATTAATTTTTTGTTTGTACTTGGATTTTGTGGGCATTGGATTTGAGATGCTAAAATATAGATATTCGTCAATAACTTTAAATTTTATACTTATTTTAACTTTTCCAATATTTTTATTGGCACCATGCTTAAATGCATTTTCTATAAAAGAAAGTAATAATATAGGTGCAATTTCTTTATTTTTAATATCACCTGTTATATTCATATCAATGATTAACTTTTCACCATATCTCAATCGCTCTAAATCTAAATAATTTTGAATATTTATGATTTCATCTTCCAAACTTTTACGCTTTATTTTTGTTTCATATAACATATAACGCATTAAATCAGAGAGTTTTAATATAACTTCAGGAGTCTTTTTAGATTTCTCTAATGCCAGCGAATAAATATTGTTTAAGGTGTTAAAAAAAAAGTGAGGTGAAATTTGGGTTTTTAAAAAAAGTAGTTCGGTTTCCATCTGAACCTTTGCCAGATCCGTTAAGCGTTTGTGCTCTTTTATCCAATCCATTGTCATTATAATGGCACTGACAAAAGTTACAACATAAAGCTCACCCATCATCATATCAAGGATGTAACTTGGAGTCATTCCGTCTGTTACTTGATTTCCTTCAGGCCATACATTATGACTTATCAAATAATAAGTGAGATTATATTTGATCAAAACCGCTACAAATAAGGAGCTTATAAGTAAAATTAAAAAGAGTAAATATTTACGACGAAAAAGAAATTTTGGCATCAGATAATAAATATTAAAATAAGATAATGCCATATGCAACGGAAACCCTATAGCTGTAGTTTTTAATGAATACACATAATCATTATGTATACCACCCCATCGAAGCGTGTTTAATATAAAGTAAATGGTCCAAAAAATAATATGATGTCTCAAAGTGATTTGAAACATTTTATTAGTATCGGTTTTTATTTGATTATCTATAGTTGACAAGGTTCTTATTTTTTTTTTGATGTTTAACTAAGTTATAATGTTATACGTCTAAATAAATTTTTTTAGAGGGTAAATTTATAAATATTTATATTAAATAGTGATTTATGTTATGAGGAACATTTATTTGACATGTTATTTAGGAGTATTTTTAATTTATATTTCTTGCCAAACCTATGAGAAGGAAGATGCAAAGAAGATGGATTCGTTTGCCGGATATGTTGATCCGTTCATTGGTACAGGAGGTCATGGTCACACATATCCCGGGGCAACAGTTCCCTTTGGGATGTTACAGGTAAGTCCGGATAATGGAATTTCCGGTTGGGATTGGTGTTCTGGATATCACTATTCTGATTCTATTACTATTGGCTTTAGTCATTTACATTTGAGTGGCACCGGAATAGGTGATTTGAATGATATTAGATTGATGCCAATTAATAAAAAAGTTGATTTAACAATACCTGTAAAATCAAGAGATGATATACCTTATAAATCATCATATTCTCATCAGCAAGAAATTTCGGAGGCAGGTTATTACAGTGTTTATTTGAAAGATCATCATATTAATGCTGAAATAACATCAGATTTAAGAACTGCATTTCATAGATATACTTATGATGGAAATGACCTTCAGTCTATTATTTTAGATTTGGGTTATGCTATCAATTGGGATAAATCAATTCAATCCTTAATCAAGATTGAGGATAAATTTACAATTTCTGGTTATAGACATAGTACCGGTTGGGCAAAGAATCAAAAGGTATTTTTTGTTGTTAAATTTTCAAAGGCCATGGTGGATTACGATCTTGTAAGAGATGGTGAATACCTTAAAAAAGGACAAAGTGTTTTTGGTGAAAAAACTTCCGTTCAACTGTTTTTTAATAAGTTGAAAAAAAATGAATTAAGGGTTAAAGTTGGAGTTTCATCGGTAAGTATTGAAAATGCCAAAGAAAACATATCGGATCATATAGGTAGTTTTGATTTTGATTTTATCAAAGAAAATGCAAATAATATTTGGAACAATAAATTGTCCCAAATAGAAATAGAAACTCCCGTAGATTCTTTAAAAACAAAATTCTATACAGCCTTATATCATACTCAAATAGCACCGGTTACTTTTAGCGATGCCAATGGAGAGTATAGAAATTCTAAGGATAGTATTGTTAAAACCGATAATTTCACGGCTTATTCTACCCTGTCTCTTTGGGATACTTTTAGAGCAGAACAACCCTTATTAACGATTTTGGAACCATCAAAAGTAGCTGACATTATCAATTCGATGTTAGTTTACTACGAAGATAAAAAATCACTTCCGGTTTGGACGCTTTATGCCAATGAAACGAATACCATGACAGGATATCATTCGATACCGGTAATAGCAGAAGCGTATATAAAGGGTATCAAAGGATTTGATATTGAAAAAGCTTATGAAGCGATGAAGCATACTATGATGCAAGACGAAAGGGGTTTGTTATTTTATAAGAATTATGGTTATATACCCTATGATTTGTTGGATGAATCTGTAACTATTACCCTGGAATATGCTTACAATGATTGGTGTGTAGCCCAAATTGCAAAAGAGTTGGGTAAAAATGAGGATTTTGAATACTTTATCAATAGATCAAAAGCGTATCAATTTTTATTCGATAATAAGACCGGTTTTATGAGAGGCAAATCAGAGTTGGGTGACAAATGGCACGAGCCATTTGATCCTAAATATTCGGCCCATAGGGTTCATGCTGATTATACCGAGGGGAATGCATGGCAACATAGTTGGTTTGTTTTACACGATACTGAAAAATTAATTGAAATGCACGGGGGTAATGAAAAATTTACTAAAAAATTGGAGGAATTGTTTACAACATCATCGGAAATTACCGGTGAAAATGTATCGGCTGATATTTCCGGGTTGATAGGTCAATATGCCCATGGAAATGAACCAAGTCATCATATAGCCTATATGTTTAATTTTGCCAAACAACCATGGAAAACTCAGTATTGGGTGCGGGAAATTTTAAATACACAATATTTTGCTAGCCCTGATGGTTTAAGTGGAAATGAAGATTGTGGACAAATGTCTGCATGGTATGTATTCAGTTCTATGGGGCTTTATCCTTACAATCCGGTATCTGGTAATTATCAAATTGGAAGCCCCTTATTTGATAAATCAACCATTAGGGTATCAGAAAATATAGACTTTGTTATTTCTGCCGAAAATAATTCAGAGGAACATATTTATATACAATCAGCCACTTTGAATGGCGAAGAATTTAATAGAACTTTTATAACACATAATGAATTACTACAAGGTGGTTCGCTTCATTTTAAAATGGGAAAAGTTCCTAATAAAAAATGGGGAATATAATTTAGAGAATAATATATGGATATAGTAGATATTTCGATCATTGCAATTTATATTTTCATTACCCTTTTCATTGGAATATGGGTGTCGAAAAAAGCTTCAAAAGGATTGGAATCATATTTTTTAGGGGGAAACAGTATCAAATGGTATTTTTTAGGCCTTAGTAACGGATCGGGTATGTTTGATGTTTCAGGTACAGCATGGATGGTTGGTATTCTATTTTTGTATGGAGCCAAAAGTTTTATGTTTATGTGGTTATGGCCTGTTTGGAATCAGATTTTTATCATGATGTTTTTAGCCGTATGGATAAGGAGATCAAATGTAATGACTGGATCCGAATGGATCTTAACGAGATTTGGTGATGATAAAGCGGGTAGGGCATCACACATTATAGTCGCCATATTTGCGATAATTTCAGCCATAGGGTTTATTGCCTATTTCTTTGAAGGAGTAGGTAAGTTCATGACGATTATTTTGCCGTGGGAGTTGACATTTATGGTTGGGGATTCTATTTTGTTAACTTCAGCCCAATCCTACGCTTCCATCATTATTTTATTAACCACTATATATACAATTAAAGGAGGTATGTATTCAGTGGTAGCTACAGAAGTTTTGCAATATGGGATTATGGTAATTGCGGGTATTTTGGTTGCCGGATATACGTTTTTTGCCATTAGTGATGTCGAAATAAACGCCATAATAACAGATGAATGGAAGAGTATATTTTTTGGATGGGAGCTGGTAGAACATTGGCAAGGAGATTATAAAGCATTTAATGATTTAATAGATTCGGGAACTTATAAAATGATTGGTGCTCTTATAGGAATGTCTCTTTTTAAAGGTTTTTTTGCAAGTATTGCAGGCCCTGTTCCAGGTTTTGATATGCAAAGAATTTTATCTACGAAAACAACCAAAGAAGCCGCCTATATGAGTGGATTTACTGGTTTAATTTTATATGCTCCAAGATATTTATTAATTGCAAGTATAGTGGTAATAGCAATCGTAGCATTGGGACCAGAATATGCTGCGAATGGAAATCTTTCTCACAATGAGTTGGAATTATTGTTGGCAAAAGTTATAAACTTTCAAGTCCCCATTGGAATTAAAGGACTACTGTTAGCAGGTTTATTGGCAGCTTTTATGTCTACTTTTTCCGCCTTTGTAAATGCAGGACCGGCATATATAGTTAATGATATTTATAAGAAATATTTCAAACCCAAAGAAAAATCTGAACATTATATCAAAGTTAGTTATATCGCCTCATTTTTGGTAGTTGGGCTCGGGGTATTTATGGGATTCTTTGCAGATTCAATCAATTCATTAACCCTTTGGATTACAAGTTCCTTATTTGGAGGTTATGTTGCAGCGAATTTTTTAAAATGGATATGGTGGAGATTTAATGGTTGGGGATATTTTTGGGGAATGCTGGCCGGATTGATTATAGCCACAATTCAATTCGTATTGGAGCAAAATAAAGCGAATCTGATGGAGGGTTCTTTTTTTTACGAATTGATTAGTATTCCGGCAATATACTTATTTCCTATAATTTTTGGTTTTTCAATGCTAGGTTCTTTTTTAGGAACTTTTTTAACCAAACCAACAGATATGGATACTTTGAAATCTTTTTATAAAAATGTAAGACCTTGGGGATGGTGGAAACCGGTTTTTAGCGAATTGAAAAAGGAAGATGAAATTATAGAATCAAACAATGACTTTTGGTTTGATATGATGAATGTTTTGGTAGGGGTAATTTGGCAGTCTTCTATGATTCTGTTACCCATATTTTTTATTTTTAGAGATTATTCCAAATCTGGAATTACATTGATAGTGTTTATTATAACAAGTACAATATTGAAATTTACATGGTTGGACAAAGTTCGACAAATTCCAAATTAAAATTAGTTATTTAATGAAAATCGAAAATATTCCATGGGAAAATAAGCCTGATAATTGTAATGACATTGTATGGCGTTATTCAAAAAACCCTATAATTGAAAGGTATGCAATTCCTACCTCTAATAGTATATTTAATAGTGCTGTGGTGCCTTTTAATGATGGTTTTGCAGGAGTGTTTAGATGCGATAATAAAGCGGTTCAGATGAATATTTTTGCCGGCTTTAGCAAAAATGGAATTGATTGGGATATTAATCATAAACCCATTCAAATGCTATCAGGAAATACTGAAATGATTGAATCTGATTATAAATATGACCCTCGGGTAACTTTTATTGAAGACAGATACTGGATTACCTGGTGCAATGGATATAATGGGCCAACCATTGGCATTGGATACACCTTTGATTTCAAAGAGTTTTATCAGTGCGAAAATGCATTTTTGCCATTCAATAGAAATGGGGTTTTATTTCCTGAAAAAATAAATGGGAAATATGCTATGTTGAGCCGTCCGAGTGATACAGGCCATACTGCTTTCGGGGATATATACATTAGTTATAGCCCTGATATGAAATATTGGGGAGAGCATAGATGTGTGATGAAAGTGACTGATTTTGAAAAAAGCGCCTGGCAGTGCACTAAAATTGGTGCAGGAGCTGTACCTATACTAACCAATGAAGGTTGGTTAATTATCTATCATGGTGTCATAAATACCTGTAATGGATTTCGGTATGCCATGGGTTCGGCAATTCTTGATGAAAATAGTCCTGATAAAGTATTATATCGAACGAAATCTTATTTATTAGGTCCTGCTACTACCTATGAAATGGTTGGTGATGTACCCAATGTGGTATTCCCTTGTGCTGCTTTACATGATAAAGACAAGGATCAAATTGCCATTTATTATGGGGCAGCTGATACGGTTACAGCAATAGCTTTTGCTAAGTTAAGCGAGCTAATAAATTTCACTATAAAAGATTCACTATAAATTTAAATCATGATTTGTAAATATGTCAATAATGGTAAAATAAAATATAGAATTAATTTGGAACATAAATTTTACTTATGGATCCTATTAATAATGATTCCATCATTGGCAAATGCACAATATGACAATACTCAATTGCCTAAATCATATATTTCTTATAAAACGAATGAGGAAATAGAAATTGATGGTAAAGCGAATGAAGTATCATGGGAAAAATCTATTTGGACAGATGATTTTATCGATATCGAAGGTGTCAAAACGCCAAAATATCGTACTCGTGCGAAAATGATGTATGATGACACCTATTTTTATTTTTATGCAGAATTAGAAGAACCTGATATTTGGGGAGATATTACGGAGCGAGATGCTGTTATTTTTTACAATAATGATTTTGAAATATTTATTGATCCTGATTCAGATGCCCATAATTATTATGAATTTGAAATGAATGTTTTAAATACCATTTGGGATCTGTTTTTAACCAAGCCATACAGGGATCATGGTACGGTATTGAACAATTGGGATATTAACGGTTTAAAATCTGCTGTTTCTATTGATGGGACTCTCAATGATCCTTCAGATAAAGATAAAAGATGGTCAGTTGAAATAGCCATGCCATGGAAGGTTTTAACAGAAGCTTCAGGTTCAAAAGAGGTGCCTAAAGGAAAAACCTGGCGTATCAATTTTTCAAGGGTAAATTGGGAATTTGATTTAATTGATGGAAAATACCAAAGAAAAAAAGATTCGAAAACAAATAAATACCTACCCGAATATAATTGGGTATGGTCACCTCAGGGAGTGATTAATATGCATGAACCTGAAAAGTGGGGTTTTGTATATTTTTCGTCAAAATCTGTGGGCAGTAGTGTTGCATTTATCGGTCCTCAAGATGATAAAATTAAGTTGAAATTGTATGAATTATATCGTGCCCAAAAAAAATACTATAAAGCCAACAATACTTGGGCAACATCAATTAAAAGTATATCACCATTAGAAATTATTGTTGATGAAAAAACTTTAAAACCAACCATAGAAAATTATAGTTTGGGTTGGATAATTTCAATAAAGAGCCCTTTTTCTAATAACGTATTGTCTGTTAGGGAGGACGGTAAATTTTTTTGAAAGAATAAAGTAAAAAATATTTAGTTGCTACTTTACATATGAACATAAAATAAAATGAAACATATAATATATATCGAATTAGAACCAATTATATTTATTCTTCTTATATCTATGTTTTTCAGCTGTTCTGAAGTAGCCAATGAGGAAGTAAAACCTAAAGGTCCCCTTAAGATTATTGGTTATGTAGCGGGTTATGAAAATTTTGATCCGGCACTTGTTGATGCGACCAAATTAACACATATTAATTATGCTTTCGCCAATATTGTTGATGGTACTGTCCGGTTTGAATTAGACACAGATTCAATTAAAATTTCGAAATTGATAGCTCTGAAAAAAACGAATCCTAATATCAAAGTGTTGTACTCCGTTGGTGGCTGGGTATGGTCAGATAAATTTTCACATGTTGCCGCTTTTGCTCAATCAAGAAAAAAATTTGCTATCGGTTGTGTACAGTTAATGAAAAAGCATGGATTTGATGGTGTTGATCTTGATTGGGAATATCCGGGGCAACGTGCTGAGGATAATGCTTTCCGACCTTCGGATAGAGAAAATTTTACATTACTTCTGGCCGAAATACGTAAACAATTGGACAAATATGAGCAAATAGATAAAGTACATTATTTATTAACAATTGCTACTGGAGCCGATCAGGTATATATTGATAATACAGATTTGGCTAAGGCCCATGAATATCTTGATTTTATTAATGTGATGTGTTATGACTTTTACCATGGTTGGCACTTTCAAACAGGTCATCATGCGAATTTATACCCTTCAGAAAAAGAAAAGTTTGAAGGTAATAGTGGCCAGCAAGCGATTACAAGATTTATAAATATTGGAGTGCCTGCTAATAAATTGGTTATGGGAATTCCTTTTTATGGGAGGCAATGGGAAAAAGTAATGGTAGGCAATAATGGTTTGTACCAGCCCGCTATGTCAACAGGAATAATTATACCTTATTGGGAAATATTAGAAAAGCTAAAATCTGGTAAATATGAAAAAATATATGATGAATCGGCTAAATCATCTTATTTATGGAATGTGAAGGACAGTATTTTTATTTCGTGGGAAACACCAAAAGAGGTACAAATAAAGGCCAAGTTTATTAAAGAAAAAGGCTTGGGAGGTGCTATGTTTTGGGAATATAGCTTAGATAAAGATCAGGAACTATTAAACAAACTTTTTGAAAATATAAAATAAGGTTAATGAAAAAATAAGGTCTTGTATTCATCATTATTTTATTGTTCGGTATTAACTGTAATAAACAGAAAGACCAACAACTAAAATTAACCAGTTAGGTCAACTCCTTTATGGGAACTGATGGCTCTGGAAATACTTATCCTGGTGCTACAGTTCACTTGGGAATGGTTCAGTTAAATACAGGTGTTTTTTTAGGTTCTATAAAATCAAATGACGAATTTAGACAAGGGATTTTAGAAGCCAAATATAATAAGGGTAAAGGAATTATATTTTTCGCAGGAAAAGGGTTGAATGACGATTATGCCGCAATTATTAATGAAATGAAAACTAAGTAAAAAGTTTGTTTAGAATTACAGATGTACATTGATAAAGAGATTATCTTAATCGTTTTAGACAAAAATATTAAGTATAGGCAAAAATAGTACTGCTCTTTGTCATTATAAGAGTAGAATAATACCATCGAATGCATTTAATTTTGAAATAAGTTAAATCATTCATTGTTGATTGGTTTATTTAGCTCAATTGCCTTGCAGTTCGTCGTTTTTTTTCTATCTTATAGGAAAAACATTTTTAAATTAGACAAAATTAAAATAGTCATCCATAATGAAAAAATTTAGCATAGTCCTATATTTTCTGATTCCTTATCTGTGTTTTGTTCTTGTAAAATTTTTATATGCTGATGAAGGTGGTTATGGTCTAATGAATTCTTCGAATCAATCAGAAGGATATTTGGCCATTAGTGAACAGCAAGTACCAGATATTATTAGTTTCAATTTTCATGTAAAGCCTATTTTATCAGATAAATGTTTTCTTTGTCATGGACCTGATGCTGGAACCAGAGAAGCCGGATTGAGATTTGATATTAAAGAAGTGGCCTTAGGTGCCTTGGGTGAGTTGAAAGATCATTATGCAATTGTACCCGGCTTGCCTGATGAAAGTAAATTGGTATATCGAATAACTAATGAAGATCCTAATATACGAATGCCCCCACCGGTTTCTAATCTTACACTTACCGAATATGAAAAAAATGTACTTGTAAAATGGATTGAACAAGGTGCAAGTTGGGAATCACATTGGTCCTTTACACCCCCTGTTAAGCCAGATATACCAGAAATTAAAGAAAAAGATTGGGCTCAGAATGAAATAGATTTCTTTATTGCCGGCAAATTGGAAGCCAAGGGATTAAAGCATTCAAAAAGAGCTACAAAAGAAAAATTAATTAGACGCTTATATTTTGATCTAACTGGATTGCCACCCGGAATAGAAGACATTGATAATTTTTTAAAGGATACCGATAATAATGCTTATGAAAAAATTGTTGATCAATTATTAGCATCAGAGGCATATGGAGAACGCATGAGCTCGGATTGGTTAGATGTAGCTCGTTATGCAGATTCACATGGTTATCAAGACGATTTGGAAAGAACAATGTGGCCCTGGAGAGATTGGGTAATTCATGCTTTTAATTCCAATTTACCCTTTGATGAATTCATAACTTGGCAATTGGCAGGGGATTTGTTAGATAACCCAACCAAAGAGCAGATTTTAGCCACCGGATTTAATCGAAATCATAAAATTACACAGGAAGGTGGCGTGGTTGATGAAGAATATAGAGTGGAATATGTAATGGACAGAACCATTACTACCACAAAATCATTGATAGGATTAACGATGGAATGTAGCCGTTGTCATGATCATAAATACGATCCAGTATCTCAAAAGGAATTTTATCAAGTTTATAGTTTTTTTAATCAAGTTGATGAAAAAGGAAGAATCAATTATGGCGAAATTCCTAAACCTTATATAGAGATAGATTCAACCTTAATTATTGAAGAATTTCCATTTATTCGTAAACCAGATTCTATTAAAGAATTAAAGGTAATGGTCATGGAGGAATCACCTGGCTTAAGAGAAACACATGTTTTAAATAGGGGTGCATATGATGCTTTGGGGGAGCTAGTTGAATACGGAACTCCTGAGGCGGTATTGTCTTTCGACCAATCTCTACCTAAAAATAGATTGGGATTATCTAAATGGTTTCTTGATGAAAAAAATCCATTAACCGCAAGAGTAGCAGTGAACCGTTACTGGCAACTAATTTTTGGTAGAGGCATTGTTGCAACACCAGCAGATTTTGGTAATCAGGGTGCTCTTCCAACACATCCGGAATTATTGGATTGGTTAGCAGTAACTTTCAGAGAAGAGGGTTGGAATATCAAATCCTTGATCAAGAAATTTGTAATGTCAGCTACTTATCAACAATCCTCAATTATTACTAGGCAAGGACAACAATTAGATCCACAAAATAAACTATTGGCAAGAGGAGTACGATATAAGTTGCCCGCAGAAATGATTAGAGATAATGCATTGGCAGTTAGTGGACTTTTGGTTGAAAAAACTGGAGGGCCTAGTGTAAAACCCTATCAACCTAAAGGTTTATGGAAGGAAAAAACCGGAGGCGGCGGAGGTAGTTTAGCAAGTTATAAACAAGAGAAAGGAGAAAATTTATATCGCAGAAGCTTATATACCTTCTGGAAAAGAACAGCACCGCCGCCCTCAATGATGACATTTGACACGGCATCAAGAGATTTTTGTGAAGTGAAGCGTCAAAAAACTAGTACTCCGCTTCAAGCATTGGTACTATTAAATGATCCTCAATATATAGAGTCTGCAAGAGTTTTGGCAACAAATATATTGAAGAAAGAATTGGGTAGTGATGAGGAGAAATCTGAATTGCTTTTTAGAACCATTACATCCAGACTACCGGATAAAGAAGAACTTCAAAATATGATGACCTATCTGGAAGAATCTGAGGAAGGAATGAATGATCCTGATAAAAACCCTGAGGATTTACTTACCATTGGAGACAGTCCATTGGATGGAAGCATTGATAAAACGAAACTTTATAAATATACAACCCTGGCATGTATATTGTTAAATTTGGAGGAAACAATAATTAAAAGTTAATTTTACTGAGATGAATGAAATTGTCAAAAAATTAAACATTAACAATAGACGACATTTTTTAAAAAAACTGGGTTTTGGTATTGGTGCTGCAGCTGTAGCATCAATGTTTGATCCATTGCAATTATTTAATGGTGGAAATGGAGGAAATTTGGCAGGAATGAATAACGGGCCTTTAAATCTTCCTCATTTTGCACCCAAAGCAAAAAGGGTTATTTATCTTTTTCAAAGTGGAGGACCCTCTCAATTGGAACTATTTGACAACAAACCCTTATTGAATAAATTACGAGGTCAGGAATTACCTGAATGGGTACGTCAAGGTCAACGATTGACAGGTATGACTTCAAATCAAAAAAGCTTCCCCTTGGTTGGGAGTAACTTCGAATTTAATAAGCATGGCCAATCTGGAAATGAGTTTAGTTCGTTATTGCCTTATACAGCAAAAATAGCTGATGAACTATGTGTTATCAAATCCATGCATACAGAGGCGATCAATCATGATCCGGCAATAACATTTTTTCAAACAGGTTCTCAACAGCCCGGAAGGCCTTGTATGGGGTCATGGATGAGTTATGGATTAGGTAGTTTAAATGAAAATTTGCCAACATTTTCTGTGTTGCTTTCAAGAGGTACAGGAAGGCCACAGGCCCAGCCCTTATATTCCAGATTATGGGGTAATGGATTTTTAAACTCTCTTCATC
>JAUXGV010000185.1 GCA_030621915.1 Flavobacteriaceae bacterium | reverse complement strand
ATTTTAATATAATATCTGTTTTGATACTTGATATTCCAATCCATATAAAATAGTGTCAAAATGTATTTTAAAATCAATCTTCACAACTAAAAAAAAAATATATTTGTTTTATAATATTAAAACAATTGCTTTTATGGAATTAAATCAACAATCTAAAGAATTTCTAAACGAAGCTGCCAAATGGGCTACTATTTTATCCATTATTGGGTTTATTACTATAGGATTACTAGTAATTATGTCTTTTAGCATTGGCAGTATCATGGCAAGTTTGCCTAACAATAATTTGGGTGTTTCAGCTCAGTTGATTTCTATGGTATATTTGATCATTGCAGGAGTCTATTTTATACCTGTATATTTCTTATTCCAATTTGGGGTTAAAACAAAAAAAGCTATAGCAGATAATAACACAGACTTATTAACCTTTGGATTAAAAAAATTAAAATCACACTATAAGTTTATTGGCATTGTAATGATTATTGCTTTTAGTATGAATATTGTTGTTTTATTGATTGGTTCTGTAGCCTCGTTATTCGTTTAAACGTACTCAAAACAATCTGTTTACATTGGATTGAAATTATAATCAGGTGAAATTTCGATAGGGTTTTTATCTTTTCGAAATAACCTCCCCGTTAAATTTCCTTTCAACAAAATGTCTTTTCCGTTTACTTCCAACCAACTTCCCTCACGTAAACCCAAAACAGGAGTCTTATTATAGGTATGAAACTCTTTAATTCTTGTTTCACGGGTTTCACCTTGATGTTTCGATTCAGGATTTGGATCCAGGTAATGAGCATTAATATTAAAAGGAATCACATCTAAAGTTTGAAAACTTTCAGGATAAATAATGGGCATATCATTGGTGGTTTTCATATTGATTCCTGTAATATTACTACCAGCGCTTGTGCCTAAATATGGAGTTCCATTTTCAATGACTTTTTTAAGCACAGGAAATAAATTTTGTTTATGCAATTCATTGACTAATACAAAGGTATTTCCGCCTCCAATAAAAATAGCCTCGGCATTTTCAATGGCTTTTTTTTGATCTTCAAAATCATGCAGACCAACAATCTTAATCCCAATTTTTGAAAAGCCTTTATTAACTCTTTCTGTATATGATTTGAAACTAATTCCACTAGGTCTTGCAAAGGGTATAAATAGAACCTCATCAATACCGTTAAAAAAACGATTCAAAGTGGGTAATATATACTCCAAATAACCACTCCCATGAATCGTTGAAGTGCTTGCAATTAGCATCTTTTTCATTACAATGTTTTTATTTTCAAAGATATGCAAAGATCTCATTTAACAAAAATTTATCAAATTCTTAATGATTATTGTGATTTACGAATTGTTTCTTTGACTAATGAATCGACCCATCCTTTATTTTTTTTTATTAATTTCTTTAAAATTGGTTGCTCAGGATAATGAATTTATGTTATCTGGAACAGTTAAATCCGGCGCTATATCTGTTGAAAATGCACATATTATTAATCTAAATTCAAATATTGGCACTGTAAGCAATAAAAAAGGATATTTTGAAATAACTGTTAAGTTAAACGACACACTTCAAATATCGGCAATAAGTTATAAAACCAGCATAATTATAATTGAGAAACTTCAAATGAAAACTAAATCCCTTGTTGTAAAACTTCAGATAAAAGTAAATGAATTGGACGAAGTTATTATTGATAGACAAAAAATTACAAAAGGTGTTAATGCCTCTGTACTTCAGTTACCAAATGCCGGCAAAAAACCTTTGGATCAGAATGAAAGAAAATTAAATTATTATAGCCAGGAAAGTGTACCTATTGTAATATTGGCAACTCTTATAGGTCAACGTGGTGGCATCGATGATATTTATAATATTATTTCTGGGAATAGAAAAAACCATAGAAAAGTAAAGGAACTACTTGATGCTGATAAATTGAAAGAATTCAACCGAAAAGAAATTCAAAAAATCAGGACACATTTTAAAGATGATTTTTTTAATGATAAATTAAACCTCCCAAAAGATAAAATAAATATTTTTATTGAATATTGCCTGATCAAAAATGTTGTTGAATTATACAATGACAATAGATATGTTGAAATCATTGATGTTTTTGTCAAAGAAATAGATTCTTTTAATTTAAACGCAACGCAAATCAAGTAGATCTACAAGTTAAAAAAAATCCATTTCCAATCAGCAAAACTCAAATTGATAAAGCCACAGCATTTCACTTTTAACAAAAGATTGATAGTTATCTCATTCAAAACCTTTTTATTTGCATTTCATGAAACGAGAATGTTAAAAGTTTATCACTTAAGGGTATGATTAATAGCGAACCTGACTACGGCGGGCGAGCAGCATGTGACCATTAAAAAAACAATAAATATAAACACATGAAACGAGCATGCTAAATTTTTTCACACTTAAGGGGGTGACTAATAGCGAACAGCATGTGACCGAATTAATAAAGTAATAATGACACATGAAACAAATCTACCTTTTATTTCTGTTTTTGACCTCCCTTCAACTATATGCACAGGAAGGCCGTATACGGATTTCTGGAGAAATAAAAAGTGATTCTATTCCCATTGAAAATGCACACATTATTAATTTAAATTCTGAAAAAGGAACCGTAAGTGATGATTTAGGTCTTTTTGAAATTGCTGTTAAAGAAAATGACACCCTATTATTCTCTGATATTCAATTTGAAAATATTTTAGTACTCATAAGAGCTCATCATCTGGAAAATAAATATATCAAAGTAAATTTTCAATTGAATATCAATGAACTGGATGAAGTCATCATTCAAGATTCTAACATGGCTTCTTCTCTAGGACTTCCCAATGCAGATGTTATCCCTATGACTGAAACTGAAAGAAAGGTGAATTACTATAAAAAAGGGGGGAGCATCTCTAAATTGTATGGCTTAATTTCAGGAGAACAAAAAACAAGAAGAAAAATTCAAAGGTTGGAAGAAGCAGATGAGAAAAATATTACAGTTCAAAGAGATATTTTAAGAATAAGAAATCATTTTAAAGATGATTTCTTTATCTATACCCTTAAAATACCTGAAGAAAGTATCAATAATTTCATTTCTTCCTGTGTTAAGGACAAAATAATTCCGCTATTTAAAGGAGATCGATATCTTGAAATGATTAATGTATTTCTTGCTAAAAGTAAAACCTTTGAAAAGTAGCGATTAACTTGACTTGTTAAAGCAGGAACAAGTAAATTATAAATTAGTTCAGTCATTAATTTTCCAAATATACTTTGATGCCAGAGTTTTATAAGGATACCATTCGTCTGCAATTTCCAACAATTTGTTTTTGAGTTCTTTCTTTTCCAAATCAAGCTGATATAAATTTTTCATGCCATTTTGAATTCCCAAATCATCCATTGGAAATACATTGGGCCGATCCATAGGAAACATCAAAATCATTTGCACTGTCCACTTTCCTACACCCTTGATTTGCCTTAAATAATCGATGATTTCATCATCACTTTTTATTTGTAAATAATCAAATGAAATGTCATTTTTGATGGAAAATTCAGCAACATTTTTAATATATCGAACTTTATTATTCGACAAACCAACACTCCTTAATAATTCATGATCAGTATTCAATACATCATGGGCCTTTGGATATCTATCAACGTACAAATCGGCAAACCTGTTCCATATAACCCTTACAACTTTTGTTGAAAGTTGCTGGGATACAATAGAATTCAATAAGGACAAATAAATATCTATATCAATTTGAGGTTGGACTTCGGTTTTAATTCTCCGTATAGCCTTTGTTAATATTTCATCCTTTTCCAGATATTCAAGTATTTCTTTATATGGTTTCAAGTTTAACTTATTTTAAGGGGAAAAAAAATAATGTATACTTACATTTGCAGGCATAAAAATAACATTTTAAACTAAAATGAAACGAACATGAATAAATTTAATCAATTTTTTCACAAAAGGAAATGATTAAATTTTTCATGAGAGAGCGAAGCGGTTACACGCGTTCTCAATTTTTTAATTAACTTATTTACAATTAATTATAAAAATTTAAACTAGTGAAAAGACTAAAATTTATCGTTCTAATCATGCTAATCCCATTATTGGCCTTTACATTACATAAATATTATATAAGCTTGACCAAAATAGATTTTATCGAAGAAAAAAAATCTGTTCAAATAACCATGCGGTTTTTTATAGATGATATTGAAACTACACTAGGAAACAGATATCAAACAAAATTAGAACTTGGCACAGAAAATGAAAATAAAGAAGCAGACATATTTTTAGAAAAGTATATCAGTCAAAAATTTAAAATTAGAATAAATGATGAACTTGAAAATTTTATATATCTGGGAAAGGAATATGAAAACGATGTTGTTTTTTTCTATTTAGAAATATCTAATATTGAGAAAATTACAAATATTGAAATTCAAAACAACATGTTATTCGAGGACTTTCCTGAACAAGAAAATTATATCAAAACTAAAATCAACGGCCTCAAAAAAATACTCGTTTTAATAAAAGAAAATGATAAAGAAATGTTAAAATATTAAGTAGATTCGTTGTGTTGGAGTATTTATGCTACTTTCGAAAAATTTTTTAATTATAAATTAACATTCATGAAAAAAATAATATACTTATTCTCATTTTTGATTGTTTCAGTTTCTGGTTTTGCACAAGAGCAAGAAGCAGTAGTCAAAGAAAAACCTCAAGGACATTATAATATTAGTAAATTTAAACAATTAGAGGCAGACCTTCCAACTGCAAACAGTTACCGTACGGCTTCAGGAGCACCGGGGCATGAGTATTATCAACAAAAAGTTGATTATAAAATGAATATTGTTCTTGATGACGAAAACCAAAAACTTTATGGTGAAGAAACAATTAACTACTATAATAATTCGCCTGATGACTTACAATATCTTTGGATTCAACTAGACCAAAATGTAAGAGCCGCTGATGCTGTTACAAATGATATTAAAGCTGGCAAAAAAAGATCAATGTATAGTCCTCAATTATTTACAGAAACATACTTAGGCGATCCTTTTGATGGTGGATTCAAATTGGATTATGTGAAAGATAATCAAGGCAATGACCTGATGTATACAATAAACGGAACCATGATGCGTCTTGACTTACCCAAAATATTGAAATCAGGGACAAATACCTCTTTTAAAATTAAATGGTGGTATAATATTCCTAATCATACAATTGACAGGGCCCGTTCTGGATTCGAACACTTTGAAAAAGATGGTAATAATACCTATGTAATTGCCCAGTTTTTCCCAAGATTGGCGGTTTATAACGATGAAGGATGGCAGAATGATCAGTTTTTTGGCGGATCAGAGTTTGCTCTTGAATTTGGTGATTATGAAGTAAATATTACCACTCCTGAGGATCATATTCTTGAAGGAACCGGTCGTATTTTAAACAGAAAAGATATGCTTACCAAAAAGCAATGGAAAAGGTATGAAGAGGCAGAAAAATCCTTTGACAAACCTGTAATTATTGTAACACAGCAAGAAGCAGAAGAAAACGAAAAAGGCTTTGCCAAAAAAACCAAGACCTGGAAATTATATGCTGAGAATGTGCGTGACTTTGCTTTTGCAAGCTCGCGTAAATATGTATTAGATGCTCAGGCGGTCAATATTGGTGGAAATACAATTATGGCGGTTTCAATGTATCCAAAAGAAGGCAATCCTTTATGGGAAGAGTATTCTAC
>JAUXGV010000227.1 GCA_030621915.1 Flavobacteriaceae bacterium | reverse complement strand
TTTTCTTTTAAGTCGGCCAGTTCAATTATATTTTTTGGAGCCACTAATAGAATTATCAAGGGCCCAAAAACCACAAATAAAACGATCATGGCCAAATTG
Organism: Flavobacteriaceae bacterium; assembly: GCA_030621915.1. GTDB lineage: Bacteria > Bacteroidota > Bacteroidia > Flavobacteriales > Flavobacteriaceae > Lutimonas. The sequence goes on along the minus strand of JAUXGV010000227.1, from coordinate 3,809 downwards.
ATTCCAGAACCCAGTGTATGGGAAGTTGAGATAGTCTCAGTCAGTACCTTGGTCTTGATCATATAATTGTTTTCGGTATTCAATAGCAAGGGAATTGAACTTGACAAACCCGCCACCCAAGCTCCGGAACTGTAATAAACGCATGCAATTAAAAAAGGATAATTAATTCCTTGAACTCTTTTAGCCAATTCTCTAGCTAGTACACAAGTAATAATAACCCAACCAAAGCTTATTAAGGTTAATGATACGCCAAGAAGGAAAACGAAAAAATAGACCTGTCTTGGAGTTTTAATAACAACAGCAAGTCGATTGATACCTTTTTTAACTATTGGAGAAAGTGCGATACAAAATCCAGTAACAATCAATAAAATTATTTGCATGCCGAATTCCAATAAGGACCAAAAGCCATCATACCAAGATTGCAACACTTTAACGGGAGTGGAATCTGTTAAAAAATAGGCACACAACGAAATTATCAGTGTTAATAAAAGCGCAAAAACAAAGGCATTTGGCATAAATTTTTGAACAATATCTGTAAATTTTTGTCCCAATTTTTGAATCATATGCGCTAAAATGTTTGATTCAAATATACGAATTCAATTATTAAAATAATTCCATAAAAACGAATCCAATCAGATTTGAATTATTTTAATACACTTCTGGAACAAAAGTTTGATCTGAAATGGGAGGTCTAATATAACCTTCTGCAATTTTTCTAGGAGTTAGTACCTTTTTTTTATAGGTCATTTTCTGATAAGGAATTATACTTAACAAGTGACTAATACAATTCAATCGAGCTCTTTTTTTGCTGTCGGCCGGAACCACATACCAAGGTGATTGTTTTGTGTCTGTATATTTCAGCATCTCATCTTTGGCCTTGCTATATTCTAGCCATTTATCTCTCGATTTAATATCCATCGGGCTTAATTTCCAAAATTTGGTTGGATCATCAATACGCGATTGAAAGCGTTGTTCTTGCTCCTCATCTGAAACAGAAAACCAATATTTTATTAAGATAATTCCAGAGCGAATTAACATTCTTTCAAATTCTGGACAACTTCGCATAAATTCTTCGTATTCCTCTTGTGTGCAAAATCCCATAACATGCTCAACACCAGCCCTATTGTACCAACTTCGGTCAAATAAAATCATTTCACCGGCAGCCGGTAAATGAGGGATATATCGTTGGAAGTACCATTGTGTCTTTTCTTTTTCAGTGGGTGTACCTAAGGCCACAACCCGACATATTCGAGGATTTAAACTCTGGGCAATTCTTTTTATTGAGCCTCCCTTTCCGGCAGCATCTCTACCCTCAAAAATAACCACAACTTTTAATCCTTGACTCTTTATCCATTCTTGAAAGTTGACGAGTTCAATTTGAAGTTTGGACATTTCATTTTCATAGGTTTGTTTGTCAATTTTACGGCGATCTTTTTTTTTCGGTTCTATATTCTTAAGCCTGGTCTTTGATATTTTTCCTTTTCCCATTACGATTAATTTGAGACTTCAATATAGCTAAAATTTAAAGGAATAAAAAGAATTTTGATCTCCAATTCAAACCTAAAATCGAAAATAAATACAGTGTTCTGAATCATTTATTTACTTTATTCCAGTAGAAGTATTTTTCGAAGATTCGACGAAGTCAATGTGTCCAAACGGTTAGATTCAACCGTGTTTTAATGTAATTTATTTGGTGTTATGAGCTTTTCTAATTTTACTAGATTTAATTCAAGGGTTTGATCTGAACAACAGCCTTCATATTGAATGAATACATTAAAATCATTAAGGTAAACCAATGCATCGTGTTCAATATTTTCATGTTCAAAAAAATTAATTTTCGAAAAAAAATGATCTCTTATTCCCTCAATTTTGTCTAACGAATTGCTCATAATGGTATCGGCAAAAAAGGCGTTTTAATACTTTTTATCTCTTGTAATATGCTTTTCTTTATTCTTTACAAAAATTAATTTGTGTCTGCTTTTTGGGTTCTCTCGTTGCTCTATTTCAAAATTACCAGTAGATTTTATTAAGGGAGTTAGTTTTTCAAAACCATAATTTCTGGAATCAAAGTTGGGTTGTTTTTTCTGTAATAAACTACCAACATCACAAAGAAAGGCCCATCCTTATTCATCTGATAAATCGTTAATCGTAGCGGAAATGAGCTTTATTTCTTTCTTAGTTATATTGTCCACTACTAATTCAGTAATTTCCTTATTTTCAATTTTTTCCTCCGTTTGTTTCTTTAAGATTTCGATATATATAAACTTATCACATGCTACAATAAAAGGATTAGGGGTCTTTTTTTCACCAATACCAATTACTTGCATACCTGCTTCCCTCAATCTTGTAGCTAATCGTGTAAAATCGCTATCACTTGAAACAAGACAGAAACCATTAACCTTGCCACTATAAAGAATATCCATTGCATCAATAATCATGGCCGAGTCTGTGGCGTTTTTACCAGTTGTGTATCCATATTGTTGAATAGGTGTTATAGCATTTTCAAGAAGAAGGTTTTTCCACTTTGTCAAACCAGGTCTGGTCCAATCACCATAAATTCTTTTGATTGTAGGATTACCATATTTGGCTATTTCTTCCATCATTTCTTTTACATGAGCTGATGGTATATTATCGCCATCGATTAAAACGGCCATGTTTAAATTTATATTCATTTATTTTTTTATTTATCAATTACATATGAACGCCTTCTATAAACTTCAGTAGGAATTTTAAAAGTACAAAATTTTAATAAACAATGTAGGCAAACTTTTTGATTTCCTAGCAATACAGAATAACATTTAGTCAAATTGAATATTCGAAGGAAGTTGCTAAAAGAAATGAGGTTAATATTTAAGCGATAAAACCCAATTGAATTTGTAGAATGTCGAACTAAATCTCCAACAATTCTCTTCTTAAAAAGGATATATCCCATCTTAAAAAACGTATTGAAAAACCATAGAGGGAAATATGACTACTATTTTTGAGGATATAGTTCAATCACTTTTTCAATGGCACTATCTCCACTTGTCCTTATATCCTCCAACAGATTATTATAGAATTCGGTTGTTTTTTCGCTATAGTCCATTTTGTAATCGGCTGGTATTCCGATTTGTTCATAATTAATTCCGTCTGCACTTTCATAGATTTCATTTGAAAGTGTATATTCCCAGCCATTTGGTAATTTTTTTGATAGTATGTCAGAAAAAATTCCTGCGGTATTTGAACCAATCTTTTTTGTATTTGGCAAGTTTAATGATGCAAGTGCAAACGTTTCACTTGCACTTGCGGTTTGGTGACTTGTTAATATGAACAAATCGCCAGCATATTGATTTTTGTTTGGTGCAATATAAATAGTTTGTTCTTCAGTAAATCCGTTTTGAAATCTCGCTTTTTTTGAAAATGCAATTGTCTTTTTATTCGTAAAATAACTTAAGACTTCAAGTCCTGCTTGGTCGAAGCCACCCCAATTGAAGCGAATGTCGATAATACACACTTTGGTGTTCTTAATGTCGTCAAAAATGGTTGCTAGTTGTTTCTCGAAACTACTCAATACGTCTTTGGGATAATTCTCACTTTCTCCAGCCTTATTCCAATATTCATTCCAGAAATCTTCAGCAGATAGGTTTTCATCTATTAAGTAGTTTGCTAAATCTTCAAAATCATTAATTTGAATGTACCCTATTTCATTGTTGATAATACCCCAATTAACGTTCCCTTTATTATATGTTTTTATACTATCGAGATACTTTGAGTTTATTTCGGATATAACCAATTCTCGCAACCCGTCATTATCAGTTCCGTTATCCCCG
>JAUXGV010000019.1 GCA_030621915.1 Flavobacteriaceae bacterium | reverse complement strand
TATTCCCATTTATTATAAAGTCAGTAAATCGAATTTAGATTGTATGATTGTGATTTTATCTTTTTAAATTTGTTTTCTCAAATTCAACAAATTCAATGATTACCCAGCCCAAACTAAAGCGTTTTAATCAACATATTTTAAGCAAATATCAAATTTACAATAGTATATTTATTACCCTTCCGTTTGATAGCATAAGAAATACCGGTGTTCTATTGCCCTTATTTTACGATGTATGTAAACAAGGGTTTGAAACAGGTAAGACTCCAACAGAAATAGTTGATTATTTTTTCAACAAATACAATGGTGATTCTTCTCACAAGGAAAAGTTTGATTTATTATTCCAATTCATTCAATATATTGAACGTCAGATAGTTTTGTTTGATGCTGTTGAAGATGCAAGTTTTCCTATTATTCATAATATGGATGGAAAGGGTACTTTGAGAAACACAAAAGAAGAAGCATTTTCTCAAAATAAAAAAGAAGCCTTACAGGATTATTTGGAAGATTTTAAAGTTAGAATAGTCCTTACCGCCCACCCCACTCAATTTTATCCCGGGTCTGTTCTCGGAATTATTACGGATCTGACAACAGCTATCGTGGAAAATGATTTAATTCAGATAAAAAAATTATTGGCTCAACTCGGTATTACTCCTTTTTTAAAGGAGGCAAAACCAACACCTTTAGATGAAGCTGTAAACCTGATTTGGTACTTGGAAAATGTATTTTATCACTCAGCCAGCCAAATTTATAATTATATTGACAGTAATATTTATGATAATAAAAATGCCGATAATGAAATTGTAAATCTAGGTTTCTGGCCTGGAGGTGACAGAGACGGAAACCCATTTGTAACAACTGAAATTACTTTAAAAGTTGCCGAAAAATTAAGGCAGTCCATTATTAGAAATTATTATCGGGATGTTCGTAAATTAAGGCGGAAATTGACATTTAAAAATGTTTCAAAACTAATCATCGATTTAGAATCAAAATTATATCAAAGTTTTATAATACCTGATAAAATATTTATTACTTCAGATGAATTCTTAAGTGGCTTAATCAAAATTCAAAGTTTACTTAAAAACGATTATCAATCCTTATACTTAACAGAAGTAACTGATTTAATTCATAAGGCTCGAATATTTGGATTTTATTTTGCCACCTTAGATATCCGTCAGGATAGTAGAATTCATGGACAGGTATTTTTAGAAATTATAAAAAATTCTATTGAAAATAATTTAGGTATTTTTCCTGAGAATTATTTAGACTTATCAGAAAAGAAAAAAATGGAAGTGCTTTCACATGTTAAAGGCAATCTTGATATTGATTCTTTTAAAGATGAACTAACTATTAAAACTTTAGGTTCCATTCAGGCTGTCAAAACCATTCAAAAAAATAATGGTGAAAATGGAGCCAACAGATATATCATTAGCAATAATCAAACGGCATTGAATGTAATGGAAGTTTATGCCATGTTAAAATTAACTTCATTTCCCCAGTCATTACCTGTTAATATTGTTCCGTTATTTGAGACCATTGATGATTTGGAAAATGCGAGTCAAATTATGGAAGCATTATATTCCAATAAAGAATATAGAAAACACCTTGAAAGTCGAAATCATAAACAGACAGTTATGTTAGGGTTTTCTGATGGCACCAAAGATGGAGGTTACTTAATGGCCAATTGGTCTATTTTTAAAGCCAAAGAGGAACTTACTCAAATTTCTCGAAAGTATAAAGTGAAGGTCATTTTCTTTGACGGACGAGGTGGACCTCCAGCCAGAGGTGGAGGTAAAACACATCAGTTTTATGCTTCCCTCGGCCCAACCATTGAAAATCAGGAAGTTCAATTGACCATTCAAGGTCAAACTATTAGCTCTAATTTTGGTACTGTCGAATCCTCGCAATACAATTTAGAACAATTAATTAGTTCAGGAGTTACAAATCAATTCTTTGACAGTGCAAAAAACGAATTGAATAAGGAGCAAAGACTTCTGATGAATGATTTGGCCGAATCGAGTTATAATGCTTATAATCAATTTAAAAACCATCCTAAATTTTTGTCATTTTTAGAAGAAATGACAACTTTAAAATATTATTCAAAAACCAATATTGGTAGTCGGCCTTCAAAAAGAAAAAGTTCAAGCAGTTTGGATTTTAGTGATTTAAGAGCAATTCCATTTGTAGGATCTTGGAGCCAGTTAAAACAAAATGTTCCTGGGTTCTATGGTGTAGGAACTGCATTGAAAAAGTATGAAGACCTAGGGGAATTTGATAAATTGATTTCTTTTTACAACAATTCAAAATTCTTTAGAAGCCTCATTGAAAATAGTATGATGGCTATGAAAAAATCATTTTTCGGACTGACTAAATACATGGAAGATGATAAAATATATGGTGATTTCTGGACCATTATTCACAACGAATTTCTGTTAACCAAACGTTTGGCATTGAAGATGTCAAATCATTCTGAATTGATGGAAAATTACCCTCAAGGAAAGGCATCCATTGAAGTTAGAGAGGCTATAGTATTGCCATTATTGGCTATTCAGCAATATGCACTAAAAAAAGTACAAGAAATCAAATCACAGGAAAAACCAGATAAAAAGGAACTAGAAATTTATGAAAAAATCATAACCCGTTCCTTATTTGGTAATATAAATGCCAGTAGAAATTCTGCTTAACATCTGAAAATTAAACTTCTGAAAATTTCGATATTCTATTAATATAAATTTAATCTCATAAAATAAAACCCTTTAAAATAGCGTTATATACTTAACAACGATAACAATTGCTAAAAAAAGGGTATGAAAAAGTTAAATTTAATATGGATAGGTATGTTATTTTCTTTCTTAAGTACGACATCATGTACTTCACCAAACGATTTAAAACAGATTTCAGGTTCATTAATATTTAGTGAGATTGGTACACATAGCTTTAGTATCAATGCTGAAAACATTGAGGCTACCATAACTATGGTGGGTCCTAACAACGGTGAATCTCACGTTTTTGAGAATGTTATGTTGTCAAATACTGCAAATTATACTGCAAAAATTGGTGAGAAAAGCACCTCTAAATTACTAAACAATTTGGTAGTGATGTACGAAGCCAAATCTGGTGTAAATTCGTTCAATAGCCTCGAAAATGGCTTGAATTCAGGTTATGTAACAGTTGATTGGAAAGGTTTCGATTAATAGCATTTATAGATTGCTTTAGAATTTATATTTTGATCGATTCAGGTTAAAATTACATCCATTTTTATTTTAATTATTCATTAGTTAAATCTATCATTATTTGGTTACTTTGCTAAATGCAGAAAAATATAAATATTCGTAATAAAAAGGCTCGTTTCAATTACGAAATTATCGATAAATATATTGCTGGCATACAACTTTCGGGTACGGAAATTAAATCTATTCGAGAGAGCAAGGCGCGTATCACAGAAAGTTTTTGCGAATTTAATAGTCATGGTGAACTGTTTGTAATCAATATGTTTATTGAAGAATATAGTCATGGTAGCTTTTATAATCATAGGGCTAAAAGCGAAAGAAAATTATTATTGAATAAAAATGAATTAAAAAAACTTGAAAAAGATATTCAAAATGTAGGTCTGACCATCATACCTTTAAAATTGTTTATAGCCGACAAAGGATGGGCCAAACTGCAAATTGCCTTATGTAAGGGTAAAAAATTATATGATAAACGCGAGGTTATTAAGGACAGGGACAATAAAAAAGACTTAGCCAGATTAAAGAAAAACTACTAATGAACCTAAAAGATTACTTGATTTTTTTTCGCACACCCAACCTACTAATGATTATTTTTATTCAGTTGATTTTGAAATATGTATTGTTTCAAAAATTTAATCTAACTACAACATTAGATGATTTTCATTTTTCTATTTTAGTTGCTTCAACTGTATTAATAGCCCTAGCCGGATATATTATTAATGACATTAACGATATTAAAACGGATCTTATCAATAAACCCACCAAAGTATTTGTGTCAAAAAAATTAAGTCATAAAAATGCCGATACTTTATTTTTGGTATTTAACTTTTTAGGACTGCTTGCAGGATATTATTTGTCATATTCAATAAATAAGGTTTCATTTTTTGCCATATTTATCATTGCATCATTACTTTCTTATTTGTATTCAATAAAACTCAAAAAATATGTTTTGTTGAAAAATTTAATTGTTTCTTTTCTTGTATTTTTAAGTGTCTTTATTGTGGGGCTTTATGATATCGTACCCGCTACAAGTAATTATAACAATCAAGATCAGTGGAATGTTTTCAATCTGGTATTGAAAATTTCAGTTTTTGCTTTTTTATTAACTTTTCTGCGTGAAATTATTAAGGATTTGATGGATATAGAAGGTGATAAAAAAAACAATATGAGAACCTTGCCTATTGTTATTGGAATTGGTAAAACAAAAGCATTGATCATTATTACGGGCATAATTACTTTGATTGCTGTGGCTTATTTTGCAATTTCTTTGTATTCAACAAATCAATATGTCACTTACTATTTAATAGGGTTGGTTCTTATACCTCTAATTTATTTTATTCTTATTATTTCCAATACTTATACCAAGAAAGAATTCGCTAAATTGAGTAATTTGTTGAAAATAATAATGCTTCTTGGCATGTTCTTCGTATTTCTTTACTAAAGATGTTAGTCGAAAAATTAAAAAATTATCACTTGATCTTGGCCTCCGGATCGCCAAGAAGACAACTTTTTTTTAAAGAGCTTGGTCTTGATTTTGAAATAAGATTGAAAGAAATTAATGAGGTTTACCCTACTCATTTAAAAGGATCAGAAATTACAGATTATTTATCAAAACTAAAGGCACAATCTTTTATTGATGAACTAAATGATAATGATGTTTTAATTACCGCAGATACCATTGTTTGGATGGATGGAAAGGCTATTGGAAAACCTAAAAATAAGCAAGAGTCAATCAAAATGTTAAAAAAACTTTCAAATAGAACCCATCAGGTAATCAGTTCATTTTGCATAACAAGTTCTTCAAATCAAATAGTTGTAAACGACACAACCCATGTAACATTCAGTGATCTAAACACCTCAGAAATAAATTATTATATAGATAAATTTAAACCTTTTGATAAGGCAGGAAGTTATGGTATTCAAGAGTGGATTGGTTATATAGGCATCGAAAAAATTGAAGGAAGTTATTTCAATGTCATGGGGTTTCCGATTCAAAAATTTTATCAAACCATCCTGAAGTCTTTTTGTTAATATTTAAATCAAGAATTTTAAAAATAAATTTTTAAATTGCATTGTTTATTAAATCTCATGTTATGAAAAAGATATTATTTATTTTAATTTTGACATTGTCATTTTTAACTTCTGAAGCTCAAGTGTTTACGGGAGGTGTTAAGGCGGGATTGAATTATAATTCAAATGGTAATTTAGAAGATGACCTTACAAGTCTTAAAATAAGTTCTGATGGCGATGTAGGTTTTCATGTAGGTGTTTTTGCTGAAATGAAATTGCCCCTATTTTTATATATCAGACCGGAATTTGTTTTTACACATACCTCAAGTAGTTATGATTTTTTGGATAATAGTTCCAATTTGTCCATCGATAAGATTGATGCTCCAATTCTAGTAGGTATTAGATTCTTAAAAATAGGACGCGTATTTTTGGGACCTGCATTTCAATATATTATTGACACAGATTTGTCTTATTCCAACATTTTTGATCAGGTCGATCAATCTAGCTCTAATGATATCTCTGTGGGTGTTCAATTCGGGTTTGGAATAGAATTGGGAAAATTGGGTATTGACGTAAGGTGGGAACGAGGGTTAAGCGATTCTGAAATTCGCTATGCCGGATATATTGATGATGAAGTTACTAGAGAATGGACCATTGATGCTCGACCACAACAATTTATTTTTAGTATTTATTATAAATTTAGATAACCAAACTCTTCAATTAGAGGTTTTTAAAATATTCTTTTAGGACAATATCGTTTTTTGAATTGGGCGTAAATATTTCAAGTAATTTTGGCTGTTCAGAATCACTGTAAAAAGATTTTAGCTCCTTTTTGACTTCTTCATTATTTCTCGCAATAAAATATTCAAATCCATACATCTTACATAATAATGAGACGTTCAGATTATGAGGAGTCTCAAAATATTCCAGTGCATTTGTTGATTTCGGACCAGGTATGAATCTAAAAATCCCTCCCCCTGAATTATTAATTAAAATAATTCTAAAATCGTTTTTAATATAATTATTCCAAAGGGCATTACTATCATATAAAAAACTCACATCACCGGTAATTAAGAGTGTTTGCTGATTTCTTTTGAACGCAGCTCCAATTGCAGTTGATGTACTTCCTTCAATACCACTGGTACCTCTGTTACAAAAAACTTGCAAAGATTTGTCCAAATCAAATAACTGGCTATATCTTATAATAGAACTATTCGCCAATTGTAAATGAATATTATTTGGAAGTTCATTAAAAATAGAGCTAAACACCTGAAGATCTGAAAATTCAATCTTGCTAAGAAATTTATCATGTTTTCTAATTCTATCATCCTTAAGTTTTATCCAATTCTGTTGGTAAGTATGATTCTTCAGAATTAATTTTTTAGGTTCCTGAGCTAAGTTCGGCTTAAAAAAATGATCAAAAAATACTCTCGGAGTCACTTTAAAGTGACGACTTAAACAATGAAATGTGTTAAAGGCTCTTAGTGAATCAACATGCCAATGGTGATTAGGTGGGTATTCTCTTAAAAATTGTTTTACCTTTTTCGATACAATCATCCCTCCCAATGTCAATAAAATATCAGGTTTCAGTTTGTCAAAATCAACATCATCCAAAGAAAAAATAACCTTGTCAATACTATTGATAAAGTTCTTATGATAAACATTCGAAGTGGTTTCAGTAAGAACAATAACCGATTCATCTAAAACTACCCTATTTAAATATTTTTGCAAAACCTCATCCGGAAAATTAGAACCCAATAATATCATTTTCTTTGAAGACGAATTCCAATAATGAGTATATTTTGTAAAATCTTCTTTTTTTATAGAGGAATCTTCTTTTATTGCATTTTCATTAGATTTCTTGTTAAGAGATATTCTAAAATCGGATTCATAAATCGATTCATATAATGGTTCCTCAAAAGGAACATTGATGTGTACCGGCCCTTTTTTGTCAATTGCTATTTGAATTGCTTGAATGATTAAATTATCGTTTGTAGAATTTACTTCAATTGTGTTTTTGATATTTAAATTGGCCTCAAACAGTATGTGATTTTTAAATACATTTTCTTGCCTGATTGTTTGTCCATCACCTATATCAATCAAGTGTTTTGGCCTGTCGGCTGAGATAATTATTAATGGAATATTACTGTAAAATGCCTCTGCAACAGCAGGATAATAATTTAATAAAGCCGAACCGGAAGTACAAACAACAGCCGTTGGTTTTCGACTTTGTTGAGCCATTCCTAAAGCAAAAAATGCGGCACATCTTTCATCAACAATGCTCATGGCATCAATATCCGGATGATTAACAAATCCAATAGTTAAGGCTGCGTTTCGAGATCCTGGTGAAATCACAACATTTTTAATATGATATTCAATACAATTTTGTAGAATTGATCGAGCTAACCGGTTTTTAGGATATTGTGGCATTCAATAATTTTATTGAGGGACAAATGTACACAAAGTGAATTTTAAGTAGAAATTAAAATTGAATTTTGATTGGCATTATAGCAAACCATTACAGAATACATGAATTATTATAATACATTATGCATTACCTCACTTTTTAAAACGGTTTCCTCCCACTCTTTTTCAGGGTCACTGTCCTTAGTTATTCCCCCACCAACAAAAATATGTACTCGACTATTTTCAATTTTCATGCACCTTAAATTCACAAACAATTTTGCACTACAATTTTTTTCGATCTCACCCAAAAACCCTGTGTAAAATTCGCGGTCATAATTTTCATTTTTAAGAATGAATTGATTTGCTGATTCCTTAGGAATTCCGCATACCGCAGGTGTAGGGTGAAGTGTTTTTATCAATGAATTCAATTGATTTTCATAAGCCAGAACTCCTTCAATATTTGAGCATAAATGCACCAAATTACCTGCTCTAATTGTAGTTGGCTTACTTATTTTTAGGTTTAATTTTTTGAGGTTGGATTCAATATAATCAATAACAAATTGATGTTCTTGTTTTTCTTTATCGTTCCAATTAACATTTAAATTTCCCTTATAACTCCTGGTACTTGCCAATGCCATCGTTTTAAATATTTTACCTTTTACATTTAAAAAAGTTTCTGGAGTTGCTCCCATCCATATACCAGAAACAGGGTGAAACCATAAATAAACACAAGCATTAATATTTTGAAACATTAATTTTTTAAATATTTCAAAAGGCCTTAAGTCTTCAATAGAAACTATTCTTTTTCGTGATAATACAATTTTTTTAGCCTCACCATTTCTAATAGAATCAATTCCTTTCTGAACAAGATTGATATGGTCTTCCTTATTTTTTTCTAATTCAGATTCCGGACTATTTGATTTAAACTCACATTTAGATAAATCTATGTCGAACTCCCCTCTTGAAGAATTCTTCAATGGAATAACCAAGGAATTACCAATATTTACAAAGGGTGAAAAAACAAATCCATTTTCTGTAAAATCAGATGTATAATGAGTCGAAGAATCTTCTTGAAATAGGAATTTAACCTTTGTCGAATTAGGTATTCTATAGAGCACAAAAGGAATTTTATTCTCAAGGGACTTTGCTATTTTATTTTTTAATTCTTTCACTCCGTCACCACTTTCAATATTTCTTTTTTGATCATTTCAAAATTTGTCCAGATCAAACTATGTGTCCCTTCTTCTATAGTAATCAACTCAAATTTATCTTGATCCAAAAGATCTTTCAAAAATAAAGAATTTTCATAGGGCACTATCCTATCAGCACTACCATGGATGGAAATAACTTTCGTTTCACTTAGGTTCCATTTATTTTCATAGGCCACCAGTTCATTAATATGCCGTAATTTTTCCCTTGAAGCACCTTGAAAAACTTTAGGAATAAATGGCCTTGTGAATTTCCACTTATATAAATTCATCGCCCAGAACATGGGTTCTAGGTCACCCTTAACCGCTCCGGCTAAAATTATTTTTTTTGAAATATTTTTAGTACTCGCCAATACCGTTGTACCTCCGTAAGAATAACCAATCAATATCAATTTATTCAAATTAAAATCCTCAATAATTAGATGCAATAAATCTACTTCTTCATCTACAGAATTTAAAATGTCCCCTCGATCATTTTCCCCATAACCAATTCTATCATAGGTAATTAAATTTGCTTTTTTATTTAATTCTTCATCACTTAAATACCTTTTAAAATCCATTGATGATCCCGGTGAGCCATGAACAAATATAAGTGTTGGTAGTGTAGAATCAATTTCCTTTTGCATTTGAATTACTCTTACTTTTTTATCTCTAAAATCAATATGTTTTATAAAAGGCTGAATAGTTTCAGTTTCGAATTTTTCAACAATTTGAAGATCTGAAAGTGGCCTGAAGATTCGATAAAATAATATCGAAAAGGCTACAATTAGAACCATCAATATAATTCCAATGATTTTTAAAACCTTTTTTATCCACCCTTTTTTTCTCATAGAAATATTCAGTTTTTGGATAAAATAATATTTGTCAACTTACAAATTGAAATTAAATTTTTGTCTTCATCGATAATTCTAATTTCCCATAAATGAGTTCTTCTTCCCTTATGAACTATTCTAGCTTTGGCAGTTACCATACCTTCTTTTTTACTTTTAACATGATTTGCAGCGATTTCAATACCTCTTGCTTCATATTTTTCGTTATCTATAAACAAATGAGAGGCCATACTTCCAACACTTTCAGCCAATGAAACAGTTGCTCCTCCATGCAACAAACCCATGGGTTGATGCACTTTTTCATTTACCGGCATCGAAGCAACTAAATAATCCTCACCAATTTCGATGTATTTAATATTCAAGGTTTCCATTAGTGTGTTTTTGCAAATGGAATTTATTCTTAATAGTGTTTCTTTTGAATTCATTTGTGGTTAAATTGATGAATTGTAAAAGTAATCTTTTCCTTTATACCATAATCTTTCCAAAGGTTATTTCTTGGACCAGGTATTAACTTTTAGCTTAATTTTAATCAAAATGAATTCTATAGTTTTTACCTTGAGATTGGGGCTCAAAAAATAATTATTAGTATTTTTGCAATACAATTAACTGCACCAATGATATACAAAATTAGAGCAATCTTAAATACTGAAGAAGACATCATAAGGGATTTAGCAATTCTAAAATCAGAATCTTTGGAGGATTTACACAATGCTATTTGCAACGCTTTTGGTTTTACAGGGCATGAAATGGCGGCATTTTATAAAGCTGATGAAGACTGGAATCAAGGTGAAGAATTTCCTTTATTCGATATGAGTGATGGAACGAATAATAAAACTCAAATGCAGGAGATTAGCATCGAAGATGTTTTGGAAAATAACGGATCCAAGCTTCTTTATGTCTATGATTTTTTAACCATGTGGTCATTTTATATTGAATTGGTTGAATCTGATTTGGAGCAACAAGATTTTGAATTACCAAGCTTATTATTCGCCTTAGGGACGATTCCTAAAATTGCACCAGATCTTCAATTTGAAAGTGAAAATATCTCAAATGAATTTGAGGAAGAGGATGATGAGGACCAGGATGAATTTGGATTTGATGAATATATGAGTTAAGCCCGTTTTATCAATCCAAAATTAAAAATCCAAAATAATCAGGAGCATGAAATTGTGGTCTTTTAGACATGGTACTTGACCAGCAGGCAAATGTTGAGTTTTCATGGTTATTTTTCCACTTTTCCAATGTATGATCTTCATTAGATATAATTCGATACATATTCATTCTAAAGGTAGTGTCGGATATTTCTTCCGGATATTGAATCAACCACAAAGGAATTTGTAAATATCCACTCCAGGTAGCGTTTGCCTCATCTTTTACAACCCTATGCACTATCTTGGCATCTTTGTTATCAATAGGGATATTGGTGAATTTTTTATTACTCTGGTACCCATTCATAATCTTTGCTAAATAAAGGGCATTATTAGGATTCAGTTGAATTTCAATATAATTCTCTTCAGAATTTACACCATTGGAAATAAATATTTCAAAAACTTCCTGTGTAAACATTGGTGAATTATTTTCGGTATAATAATTTTGATTCATTCTGGGGTTGTTTCTACATTCAAATTTTATTTCAAGGTAGTTTTCATCATATTTCATCTGAATTTTAGTTTCTTCCACAATAGATTTCCCTCCTACTGAGTTATAAAAATGTAGGTTTTTTACTTTGGTGAATTTCTTCTTATTAATTAAGAGAACAGGAACATTTATACTATCTGATCCTGAATGAGTTTTAACCCATTTATGTTGATTTGATTGACTGGAAATTTTACAGCTAATACAGCAAATAAAAACAGTCATTAATATGTTTCTAATAAAAGTCAATATAATATGTTGAATTAATTATTAAATTATTTTTTTTCGAATAATGCTTTGAAACAATCTGTATCATTTTCTTTTCCTTCAACGGAAGGAGCATAATAACGATCCATAAAACCAGTTGCAGAGCTCCATGAAGTATGTAACATTCCCTTATAACGAACTTTCATATCAGTTGTTGCATTTATTCTTAATTCCTGCATTAAAGCCAACTGTTGTTTGGTTAATTCAAGATTTCGCCAGGAAGAAGTTGCCACGTCAAACCCTTTCATCGCAAAATATACAGCGGTGGGGTCAACACGTTCGTAATGCCAGTCGCAAATCATGACATCTTTTGGGATCAAATCAATAGCCTTATATGTATTATTCATGCTCGCTTCCCACATTCCCATTCCAGTTGTTTTCCCATCCAATAATCGATCTCCCCAAATCCATAGTTTATATTCTTTTAAAGCTAAATGATCACGGATTTTAGTCACTTCTCCGGCAAATAACTCAGCTTTATCACGGCCATTGCATCTGGGACAATCTTTATCCCCTATGTAAAATACCTCATCCATCCCTGCATGAAACGCATCCGCCTGAAAGGCTTCCATGATTTCATCCATCAATGCAAATACAACCTTATGAACTTCAGGGTGCAGAGGGCAATAACTTTTGCAATACAATTCATCATCATTGGGCCATTTATACTCTTCAGGTATTTTTACCGCTGGCGTTTCATCAAATTCAGGATAAACAGTTAACAATTTTCCCAATTTGCTTGCCCAAGATTGATGCCCTAGTAAGTTTATTTGAGGCACTATTGAAATACCGTGATTTTTACAAGCCTGAACAATTTTATCCACATCGGATTGGCTTAGGGGGTTCTCATCTGATAATTCAGGATGAGACTGATATTTAAAATTATGATCGACTCTTAAAACCAGTGTATTTATTTTGCGAGGAGACAGTTCTTCTTCAATAAATTTCACAAAACGATCAACTACTTCCCTTTTGGGAGCTGCAATGGCCAAACCACGTAAGGGTAATTCATCTTCTACTTCTTGTGAATAACAGATACTTGATATCAAAAAAAGAACAAATAGTTTTTGCATTTCAAAAATTTAATCTTCATAAATTTCTACAATCATTTCAATTTCCACAGCAATATTTCCAGGAAGAGATCCCATCCCTACTGCTGCTCTGGCATGTTTGCCCCTTTCACCAAAAACGGCTACCATCAGGTCTGAATAGCCATTAATCACTTTTGGATGGTCCGAAAATTCAGGTGATGAATTCACCATACCCAAAACTTTGACTATTCTTTTAACCTTATTCAGGTTACC
The DNA here is from genome assembly GCA_030621915.1 of Flavobacteriaceae bacterium. Taxonomy (GTDB): domain Bacteria; phylum Bacteroidota; class Bacteroidia; order Flavobacteriales; family Flavobacteriaceae; genus Lutimonas. The sequence continues at coordinate 13,085 of JAUXGV010000019.1, read as the reverse complement.
TAATTCACTTTTTAGAACAGATAATTGATTAATCGCAGTGACCCTAGCCGCTTTATAACCTTCCTCTATACTTAAATCACTACCCACCTTACCAGTGATATTTTCACCATTGGATTGAAGGGGGCCTTTTCCGGCTAAGAAAATTAAGTTTCCGGTTCTAACCGAATTCACATAATTTGCTACAGGAGGCGAAGGTGTACTTAATTGAATTCCAAGATCCTTTAATTTAGCTTCCGGATCATAATCATTGGATATACTGACGTCTACTATTGCCTTCTGAACTTCTTCATTGGGTTCAGCACAACTTGAGCATACAAGCAATAACACGATAAAATAATATATTCTCATCATTGATAATTTTCAAAATATTTGTTTCAATCTAATATATTAAGACCACTATAACAATCTAAAATCTCAAACTAGGAATTTGCCTCTAATATTTCTTTCAAACGATTAGCGACGATTCTTTCTTGTCCAGGATCCATCATCCATGTTGTCATTCCTACATTTTCCTTGCTCCCAACTGTTTCAATGGAAGGGTGACCGTCTCGCAATTCTTTTCTCAAATCATCAGGTGTAATTTTTACGAGATCCTGATCCCATTCAATTCGAAGTGATGGAACATGATTGGCGTATTTTGGTACATAAATTTCGGTTTTTACCCCATTGACTGACAAGGCACTATTACTTATTAAATTGATTTGATCTTCCCACATTTTCCATTCTTTTTCATGATCTCTTTCAAGATACAGTTCCAAAGCAACTAACATACCCAGGACTTCTTCCTTATTCACTTTCATACCTCTGCCGATGGTAGTTCCTCTTGGGGGCGTATGTAATCTCGCTGCTGTGATAAATTCTTTATTTCCCAACAATAAACCGGCACTTTGAGGTCCTCTGATTCCTTTTCCACCAGAAAATGCAACTAAATCAAAGCCCATTTTAGTGAATTTGAATAAATTTTCCACAGGGGGAACATCAGCCGCACAATCGATAAAGGTAGGAATACCATGTTTTTTTGCTATTTCAATAAATTCTTCCTGCTCTATTTCTGCATTATCTGTATTGGCATTTAAAAACCACATCATGGCTGTTTTTTTACCAATAGCCTTCTCCATTTCTTTTCTGCCCTTAACACTAACAATTTTTGCACCCGTATTAAGTAAAGCATGCGTATATCCAATATCATGGCCTTCTTGCACTATAACTTCATCCTTCAATCCTGTCGTATCTGGTAACTGAGCAACCTTTTCATTGTCCATTCCACAAATGACCCCAGCTAAACCAATTGTCATAGCTCCGAAAGCTCCAGAACTTACTGTGGCATATTCACAATCTAAAAGCATGGCTATTCTCTCTCCTACTTTATCATGCAATTCATCTAAATTAACATATTCTGTTGCACCATATGTTATGGCAGAGGTTACTTCTTTGTGCATTAAGGAACCAGTCATTGAAGTGTAAGTTCCGGCGGCATTGATAAAAGTCCGCAATCCTAATTCCTTAAAGAAATTTCTTGTTCCTGCAATCGATGCAGTTTCCGCTATGCTATTTGCTGAAAGCAAATGAGGTCCAATCAGGCTGCCAGCGATGGGCAGAACCGATAATGTTTTAATTAGTTTTCTTCTTGTTACCATAATATCTTTAATTTAAAAATTATTAATCTACTGCAGCTATACAATCCATTTCAACCAATGAATCACCTGGTACACCTCCATAGGTGGCAACTGTAGTTCTTACTGGAGGGTTTTTGCCAAATCGACCACGAAACACAGAATTCATTCCATGATAATCTCCCAGATCATGTAAGTATACGTTTACCTTTAAAACCTGCTCCATTGAAGAACCGTGCTTTATTAATTCTTTTTCTAACTCCTTTAATGTGTGGTCCGTATGTGCTTTTATATCACCTTCAAAATGAGCTCCTTTTCCAGCAACATATAAGGTGTTTCCATGTCTCACTCCTCCTGAAAATAAAGGAATTTTATCTTGATTTTCAGTTGCTAATACTTCCTTTTTAGGCGTATTTTCTTTTCCCAATGCATTGGCAATTCCCAATCCAAATGTTCCGAGAATGGCCATTCCAATTTTTTTTAACGATGTTCTTCTGTTAGTCAAATTATCCATTTTGTTCTTATTTAATTAATTATTATTGAATATAAAATACTTACTATAAAAGGTTTCAATTATTACCAAGTTCTTTTCTTTAATAATTCCTGTATTTGCTCTTTTGGAACCGGTAATTCATCCATATGATCATTCAACCACTTCGAAAAATCCTTTTCAATTTCATCCGACCATTTACTATCAATTTGTCCTGGAGTATATTTTCCTTCTTTCAATCTGGTGATACCAAACAAATCCCTTAGCCTTACCACCTCTGAAGTCACCACAACTTTTTCAGCCAGATGTGCCGGAACAAAGATGACACCTTCTTTTTTTGCCAAGACGATATCTCCGGGTAATACGGTTGCAGCTCCTATTCGAATTGGAGTATTGATACTTAAAAGCATAACTTCGGTAAGGTATGAAGGGTGCCAGTCTCTTACAAAGGCGTTAAATCCCTCTATTTGAGAAAGACCTTCCATATCTCTGCTTGAGGCATTAAAAACCACACCTGTTTTGGATTTTGCATAAATAGCATTTCCAAGATTGTCTCCTATTAAGGTCCCATCTACAATTTTACCAAAGGCATCAGCAACATAAACATCTCCTTTTTCCAACATATCTATGGGCCAGGAATTTGGATTTCCAATTCTTCCATCTTTATCCCCTTTTAGTTTAATCTGATTTGAAACATCGGGTCGGTTAGGCATATATTGAACCGTTAAGGCACGTCCTATAAATGGTACATCATCATGGAGAGGTTTCCAACTTCCTTCAAATTGATTGTGATATCCTTCATTACGTAATACGCCCCATGCTTCTTCAATCGTAACTGATTTAAACCGTTCCAATATGTCATCCGCAACCCTAGGTCTTCCATCAGCAAATCTTTCTCCTTGCCATTCGGAGGTTAAAAATATCATTTGGTCCTTAGAAATACCTTGCGCCTGAATTTGCAAATACCCCAATTGAAATACTGTGATTAATATAATTGATTTAAGAATCTTCATTTTTTTATTCATGTTTACAAACAGTTATTTATTTTTCTTTTCAGGTGCCTGCCCTTCTTTGGGATTGTCCGGATCTCTGTCTCTCCACCATGTCGCGAGAGATGATCCCGAAATATTCATCCAGGGCCCAAATACGGCAGGTGCCAATCCAACAGTTGCTACCTTGCCCATTTCAAGAGCAATACCTGATGCTAAGCCACCATTTTGCATACCCACTTCCAATGCAATCGTCCGGCAATCTTTTTCATTCATTTTAAACGCTCTACCCCCCCAATAACCGAGAAAATAGCCCGCAGAATTATGAATAATGGCCGCCAAGATTAGGAATAATCCAATAGACAGTAAACTATCACGTCCAGCAGCTGTAATTATAGTTATAATTATGGCAATTCCCGCCATTGATACTATTGGCATCGCTTTATCAAGCCACTTGGCTTTGCCGTGAAAAAAGTGATTGAACAGTAAACCTATAATAATTGGTAAGATTACAATTTTAGTGATACTTAACATCATAGACCAAAAATCAATTGGAACAAATTCACCTGCGAAAATTTTCATCAGTAATGGTGTCATCAAGGGAGCCAATAAGGTAGAAACAGCCGTTAGCGTAACTGATAAAGCCAAATTTGCTTTGGCCAAATAGGCCATAACATTTGAAGCCAATCCACTTGGCGAAGATCCAATTAGCACAATTCCGGCAGCAATTTCAGCCTCAAAACCAAACATGGTAGCGATACTAAAACCCAAAACAGGCATGATGGTAAATTGACAAATCAATCCAACCAGCACCCCTTTTGGCATTTTGACTACGCCTAAAAAATCCTTCATACTCATCGCCGTTCCCATACCAAACATGATGATTTGTAAGAGTGGTACGATCAGAAGCTTCAACTCAAAACTTCCTAATTTGACAAAATATGCCGGATAAAACATGGATACAGTAACCGCAGCAAAAATTAAAATGGTAAATGAAAACCCTTTAAATATAGCATGCCCTCTAACTCCTAAAGCCAGTAAAACAAATGACAATACCAGTGATGGCCCTGCTTTTTCTCCCTGGCCCATAATAATAAATGCAAGAGATATCAACAGACAAAGTATGGAGATTAGTAATATAATTTTAAATGGTTTTTTCATGGGCTTGGTTCTTTTATAAGGTTTATTTTAAACTAATTATCTTATTATTTATCCCATATGGGTTTTGAAATACCATTCAAGTCCCACACCACCTGACCATCTCTAACAGTCAATTCACATTCTAATTTTTGTGTACCCATCATTTTTTTTCTTTTGGTATCAACAAATCCGAATTCCCCAGATCTAAGATTCATTACTGTCAAATCAGCCACTCCTCCAACTGACAAATGACCTAAATCAGTTCTTTGAATTATTTGAGCAGGTTTCCATGTAGCAATACTGATCACATCATATAAGGACATATCCATATTCAGAAATTTTGACATAATATTGGTCATGTCTTTCATACCAGCATTCATACTTCCTGTATGAAAATCTGTACTAATTGAATTCGGTTCTAAACCTTGTTTCATAGCGGGAATAGCTTGTTTAAAATCAAAGCTTCCTCCACCATGTCCTACATCAAATATGATTCCTCGTTTCTGGGCTGAAAAAATATAAGGTCTTACTTTTCCATTTTCATCAACCATTGGAGTTCTTCCATTCACATGGCCATAAGCATGTGTAAAGATATCACCAGGTCTGAGTTTTTCCATTAGCAATTCTTCAAGGGGCAATTCAGGATCACTTCCTCCAAAATCAATCATTACAGGTATATTTCCTAGACTACCTGCCTCAACAGCCCTGATTGTCGGCTCCCAATCATAACCACTATAATGTGCCAGTTTTACTCCGACAATAACCCCAGGGTATTTTTTAGCAACGATGGCCGTAAGCTTAGGATTCATATCATCCAGATTCTGCTCAATTGCTCCACCCTTCATTCCAGAACCAATGATATTAAGGAATGAAAGTACTCTTGTTTTAGACCTGTCTATTGTTTGTTCCTTGAAAACTTCGAAATTTCTCCATCCTGCTCCGCCCACATCAACGACCGTAGTTACACCAGTTCTAAATGTAAAACCATCAGGTGCCAAGCTACTAAAGCCGTTACTAAGATATGAATTTGATTCTGTTCCATGAAAATTATGGCTGTGAATATCTATCAATCCGGGCATGACATACAATCCCTTGGCATCGATTACAGTTTTGGCCAGACTTTCATTAATTTTGGAATCTACTTTTGCTATCTTTCCATCTAGAATTGCAACATCCATTTTTTTGTTTATTTGATTCTTGGCATCAATAACATGACCTCCTTTAATTAGAATATCATAATTCTGACCCATCATCAAAGAAGTCCCAAAGAACAATAGTACTGAAACCAAGCTAGTCCATCTTTTGTATATTTTCATAATAATTTGTTTAAAGTATCTATAAAATTGTTTTTTATCCCTTATTGTTAATTACCAAATTGATCTATACACGTTTTGATTTTGCATCAATATAGGCATCTAATTTTGATTCTTCGGGCCCGATATAATGAAATCGTTCTGCCCATTTTAATCCATATTTTTTACCAATTTCCTTATCCGATGGCACCCCTCTAATCGCCTGTGAATCTACATCGAGCATAATATGCTTGATATAATTAAAATTAGCTTCTTCATCAGAATTTCCTAATACAGGTAAATATTTACCCTCCTTTTCTAATCTTTTTCTTAAGTTCAGCCCTGCTTCACCTCCAGGTCCTTGTGTAACAATAACTCTGTTAGATTCAACTTTTTTATCAATCGTGGTTTCAATATCAACAATTCTATTAACCAACTGAGGGCCTCTGGCAAAATAATACCGTTCCTTAACAGCATGAGGTTTTATACCTGCATCCATATGTTCGGGATAATCCAATCTTCCACCTGCCATCCATCTAGCTGATTCTACTGCACTCGCCGTGATATAATGATCCGGATTTTCTTCATAATGACCCCAAGGATCATAGGAAATAACTGTATCAACTTTTAACATTCTAAACAGAAAGATCAATCTCCCTCTCAATTCCTGAATACTTATATTATCCATTCGATGATTTCGGTATCCCAGATGATAAACTTTTTTCAATCCTAGAACTCTAGCAACTTCTTCGGTGTCTTTTTCATTATTAAATATCACTTCCCCATCTGAAGCTCCTTTTCCTGCATGATCATCATTGCTTGTCCTAATCAAATATCCCGTATAACCTTCCTTTATCAATTTTGCCACCGTTCCTCCGGCGAAAATTGGAATATCATCAGAATGTGGCTGAATTGCGGCCAGAGTTTTTCCTTTGTGAGGTTGGCCTGATTGATATTTTTCAATTATAATAGTTGCAGGATCTTGTTCTTGTTGCTCATATTTAAAAGTCAATGGAGCCATACCCACCGCCAAACTATTTCCAATAAAAGATCTTCTTTTCATACAAGGAATGTTTTAATTCAAATGGTCATGATAACGGTCATATATAGATGTTTTCTAACTTATTGCATCTCTTCAATATTTATGGCATACATCATTTCCAAAATTTGATCTAATATACGTTAGAATAATCAAAATTTCTTCGTCTTTTAAAAAACTGTGCCGAGGCATTAATCCACTATTTGCCTTGCCTTTTCTTTAATGCCATCAACAACAACCAAAACTTTAAAATTATCAGGTGAAAACAAACCTCCATTAAAGCTGGGCTCAGTTGTAAAATCGATTTTCTCATCACATTAGATATTTAATCCTATCAGAAATAAACTACCTCGATGCAAGCCTGACTGCCGTCAGGCAGGCATACGAGGTATTAAATTGAGTTTGTTATGCAAACATCCTGATTTTCCGATCCGCCTTTGGCGGAGAATTAAACCATATCTTCTCGTCCGCCGAATCCGCCTGAGGCGGAGAAGGAGGATTTGAAGTTGATGATTATCATAATTGCAGGCTTTTCGCTGATCAATTGTCAAATGGATATTTCATCAAATGTTGTCAACAATAAAAGAAATATTGGGTCTCGAAAAAACCTGAGCTAGCATCACCTCTAATTACCCCAATTTTAAAGGATAAACGCTAAATAAATTAAAACGGAATATTTAAATAAATTACAATGAAAAACAAACAATGGATTAGTATACTTATTGTTGCCATGTCCCTGGCAACAGCATGGGCTATTAGAGGGCAATTTGGCCATGAGCAGGGTGCTGCCTGGGCAGGTGGTATTGGAGCCCTGGCTTTGGTAATGGTGTCTCAAAGAAAGGACTGGTATAACAAAATGATGTTGATAGCTTTGGCCTCTGCAATTGGATGGGGAGCCGGTGGAATGATTAGCTATGGTGTTGTAGTTGGTTATGGGAATGCAGACAATTTTATAAATGCCTTTTATGGCCTAAGCATGTTATTTGTTATCGGTGCATTATTTGGCCTTCTTGGTGGCGGTCTGGTTGGACTTGTTTTAGATTCTATGCCCAAAAACAAAGTAAAATGGGGAAGGCTTATTTCCGAAATGACAGCTGGAGGAATCATTAGTTACTTCTTTCTTGTGGAGCAGATAGGATTTAAAATGACTCCTCCACGCTCTGAAGCATGGTCCATTATTTTGGGCGCGGGCTTAGCTATGTTATGGTATATGGCAAGAGAAAAAAGAAATTCGGCCATGCGGGTAGCAATATATGCCGCCTTGGGAGCTGGTTTCGGTTTTGGTTTTGGAAATTTTTTACAAATCCTGGGAAATGCCATGGAAGTAAATTTTAACATGTGGAATGTTATGGAATATAGCATTGGTTTTTTTGGCGGGTCCGGAATGGCCTATGGAGTCTTCAGTTCGGTGTGGCCTGAAGATGACAGCTTGCCGGAAAAATGGGTGAATAGAGTATCAATGTTTCTTGTGGTGATATTTATTCCATTCATCGTATATCGGGAATCTTTGACACTCCATCATTTTATGAAAAGATTGGGAGATCTTCCAAACTTAGAAAGTGTGGCACTCATGAGTAATGTATTCATTGTGATTATATTATTAACCATGATGGGTATTATTTGTTGGAAATTAAAAGATCTGGCTTATACCAAAGCAAAGGTGATATTTTTGTTCTTTATCTACTTAATCGTATACATATTATCAAGTTATACCGTAACAGGAATATTTGCAGGAAAGGCAGCATTTAACCATCATTTGTATTTAATCAATCTCATAATCATATTCTTTCTTCTTAAAAAAGAAAGTTCCGCTATATTTGATGTTGTTAAGGCAAATGTAAATGCAAAACGATGGTTTGGTTATTTGGGCGCTATAATTTTAGTTCTTGCCATACTTTCATTAATAGCAATTAACCTTCATGGTGAACTTCCTGGTGCCCATAACAGGTTCCCTGTAAATTAAAATACATTCAATAAGAATGATTATCGAACTCTAAAATTAAATAGCTACTATGTATACCCTAAAAAATAACACACTGCAAATATCCGTTAAGCAATTAGGTGCCGAATTATGCAGTATAAAATCTTTAAAAACAAATATCGAATATGTCTGGAATGCCGATCCCGACGTATGGGCCTCACATGCACCCAACTTGTTTCCAATTATAGGATGTTTAAAGGATGATGGGTTCATATACCAAGGTAAAGAGTACAATTGTCCAAAACATGGTTTTGTACGAAATAACAAAAACATCTCCTTGCTTGAAAAAACAGAAAATTCTCTCAAATTTGGTCTAAAATACAATGAAGAAACTTTAAAAATTTATCCTTTTAAATTTGAATTCCAAATTAATTATTTATTAAAGGGCAATGCTTTAAAAATTTCTCATCATATTATAAATCATGGTGATGAAGATATGCTGTTTTCTTTGGGTGGACATCCCGGATTTAATTGTCCAATTCACGAAGGTGAAAATTACAGCGATTATTATTTAGAGTTCGAAAAGGATGAGAGTTCTGAGTCCTGGAAAATAGAAAAAGACGGTCTTATTGGAACGACAACTAAAACAGTTTTTGATAAACCCAATAGGATTCTTTTACATAAAAATCTATTTAATGAAGACGCACTTATATTTAAAGACCTAAATTCTTCACGGGTAAGTTTAAAAAGTAAGAAATCGAAACAAGCCTTAATTGTCGAATTTAAAGATTTTCCCTATTTGGGTATTTGGGCCAAACCCAATGCCAAATATGTATGCATTGAACCCTGGATTGGCATTGCCGATAGTTCAGATACAGACAGGAATTTTGAAAATAAAGAAGGACTTATCAGGCTTCAATCAAAAAAGAGTTTTAATGCATCCTATACTATATCCGTTAAAGAAAATGACGAGTAAATGATGTTAATAACAAAAACTTACTTACTTAAATCTTTATAATACAAATCTTTTGCTTCAATTTTCATTCCTTCATTATGACATTGAATTGCGAAATAACCTTTTTTATATTCGTCATCTTCATAGGTCATCACAAGTTCATCCTTTACCCAAATTTTTATTTTAGACCCCTGAACCTTAACCCTCATAGTAAACCATTCGTCATCTTTAGTAATTAGCTTGGTAGCTTTTCCCGTTGGAGTTCCGGGCTTCCACAGCCATCCGGTATGGGCATCTTGATTGTGGCAAATTTGGGCTTCATAACCTTTTGGGTAATCATCAGGATTATTTTTCGGCGAATTACTTCGAAAGTACAGGCCGCTATTACTTCCACCCCCCTGATCACTTAGCCGAAAGGTTCCTTTTACTTCAAGATCGGTCAATTCAGGTGAAGCATAGATATGGCCATTTTTACCCTGACCAATTAAAACTCCATTATTTACTGTCCATGTTGCCTTACCACGAATCTTCCATCCATCCAAATTTTTTCCATTAAACAACGAAACCCAATCATCATTTTGACTAAAAGCCAAAAAGGGGGTCGTAAATAATAGTACAATGGTTATAAATTTGTTTTTCATTTTAATAATTAAAAGTTAGTTAATCCAAATATAGGTTTTTTATTATATAAACTCCTAAGGTTAAAATTCAAATTGATCCCTCAATCTATCATTAAAACATTGATTCAACTATGCATTCACTCAATTAAAATTTTTAACTTTAGAGATTCTCTATCCAAAATATTGAAATTGAGAAATATTTTGGATAATTCTTTATAAAAGGACTAGATCCTAAAATTTAAAATATAAACAAATGAACATTAAAGAATTGGTAAAATATCGTGATGAAGCCCTCATTCACTTAAATAATGAATTATTACCCTTTTGGACGGATCGGATGATCGACAAAAAAAATGGAGGTTTTATTACACATTTTGACCAACAGGGAAATGATACCGGAGAAGATGAAAAATCATTAATTGCTCAAACGCGTTGTTTGTTTACCATTTCATCCGCCATCAGAGCCGGATATAATACCGGCAACTATATGGAAATGGCAAAACATGGTGCCGATTTTCTCATCAATAAAATGTGGGATCAGGAACATGGTGGTTTCTATTGGATGGTTGATCGACAGGGGAAAGTTAAAATAGATCAAAAAATTGTATATGGCTTAAGTTTCTCGATATACGCGTTGAGTGAATATACCCTGGCAACCAATGACCCAAGAGGCTTAGAGTATGCCGAAAAGGTTTTTGATCTCATTCAAAAATATTGTGTAGATACTTATCACGGGGGTTATTATGAAATGTTTAGTCGTGATTGGATTTTGGCGGGGCCGGGAAGCGCCGGAGGTGACCGGAAAACCTTAGACGCACATATGCATCTGATGGAAGCCTTTACCACCCTTTATGAGGCATCTCAAAAAGATGTGCATCGTAGAAAACTCCTGGAAGACATTGAAATTTTACTTAATAGAATGATGCACCAAGAATATAAAACAGGTATTCCTCAATTTTGGTCAAATTGGGATATAGCACCACAAATTAAATTTGATATCATTTGGGGATGGGATCGTTATTCAGATGATGGTGCAAAAAATAATGCTACCGACAATACCTGTTATGGTCATAATGCAGAATTCGCTTGGTTATTTATCCATGCGCTTCATATAATAGGTAAGGATAAGAGCGAATATATTGAACTGCTCAAGATCATATTTGACCATTCAGTAGACAATGGTATTGACAATGAGTATGGTGGTGTGTTTGTTGAAGGGCCTCATTCAGGAGGCGTTTCAGATAAGGAAAAAGAGTTCTGGCAACAAGCCGAAGTCATGATCGGGGTTTTAGATGCAGCCATTTTATTTGATAATCCTAAATATTGGAATGCCTATAAAAATATTCACACTTTTGTTTTTCAAAAAGTCATCAATAAAGGCGTTGGAGAATGGTATCCACTTCTCAGTCGTGAAGGTGAGCCTATTTGGACACATATGAGTCATTCATGGAAAATTAATTATCATTCAGTACGAGCCATGATTCAAAGTATCAACCGCCTGAATAAATTGATCGAAATCAAAATCAAGCAATAAGGTAATAAATTGCCATTCTTATTAAAATTGAAAACAATCATGGTGAGTCTGAAATGAAATAAGAAATGATTTCTTTAGGGAAGAATAGAAGCTGAATTGTTTATGTCAAATACAAATTAATAATATATATGATGAAAAGAATTAAATTTATAAATTTGTTTATTGGATTAACTGTGCTATTCAATTGTAAAGACAAAAAACAAGAAGAGGTGAATATAAATAATTTAGATCTAACTACTAAACCGCTAATTATTGCCCATAGAGGTGGTGCTAAATTGGCACCGGAAAATACCTTAGCATCCTTCGAAAATGCGATAAATATAGGTGTTGAAATGATCGAAATAGATGTTCACTTATCCAAAGATTCGGAAGTAATAACCATTCATGACCAATCACTTGAAAGAACAACCGATGGAAAAGGTGATATCAAAGATCTCACTTTGGCTGAAATAAAAAAATTTGATGCAGGAAGTTGGTTCAATGAAAACTTTAAAGGTGAAAAAGTACCCACATTATCTGAAACGCTTGAAACAATTAACAGGAGGGCTATTTTATTGATTGAAATCAAAGATGGAGATGAACGGTATCCTGGGCTTGAAAAAAAGATTGTTGAGGAAGTGAAAAAACAAAATGCAGTTGATTGGGTGGTGATTCAATCATTCAATAAAAAATCAGTTTTAAGAATTAAAGAAATGGCACCCGAAATAACTACCTTTTATTTATTGGGAAGAAATTTTAATGAGTATTTCAATCCACTTGTAGAAAAATTCAATGCTGGTGAAAAAATTAATTTGCAATTCGATGGAATTGCTCCTCATTATTCATCATTGAATACCGAAAATGTAAAAACAATACATAATATGGGTTTCAAAGTATTTTGTTTTACTGTGAATGATCCTGAAGAAATGCACAAGGTAATAGACTATCGAGTTGATGGTATCATTACGGATTCACCGGATACATTAAAAAAAATTTTAGACTAATTTATTGTTAGGATATTAGAAGCCTATATGAGAATATTCATACTACTTTTAATCTATGTTTTTTAAAAATACACATGGACAAATGCCTTCTTGAATCTTTCAAAAGATTTGATAAAAGTGGAAGGAGTTTACAGATCCTTTGAATATTATATACCTAGCAATTTGAAGAAGAACCCAACATTAATGTTTTTTATGCATGGTTCAAGAGCTACGATAAAGCGAATTTGAAAGGCCTCAAATTATGAATTTGAAAAAATATATGTGTTTTAAATTTGTCAGTTTGAAACATATCAAATTTACAATCTCCTATTTTCGTCTTGACATTATTTAGTGGCTGGTCGGAAACAGACGATTTTTATAAACTCGTTTATTTTAGATGGGATTTTTAGTTTTCTTTCTTTAGGAGATGCCTAAGCATCAGCCGACAAGAAAAAAGTGAAAATAGCAATAAAAGAAATTGTTTTAATTTTGATGTGTTTCCGACCAGACACTATTTAATATCGGTATTA
>JAUXGV010000189.1 GCA_030621915.1 Flavobacteriaceae bacterium | reverse complement strand
CATACCTTATCTCTAAATTTAATATGAAAAAGATTGAATTAGAATTTCCATTTGTTTTAAAACCCATACGCGGTAGGGGAAGTCAAGGAGTAAGTGTGGTGAATAATAATGAGGAATATTATTTAGGAGTTAATGATTTGATTGATTCAAAAATTTACGGGAACAAAATTATGGCTGAAGAGTTTTTACCCAGGTTGGAAATTACAATTACCATCATGCCACCCGGAAAATATATAATAAGTGGAAATGTGAAAAAGAAAATAAACCATTGGGCATTACCCGCTGTTGAAAGATTCAATCATAAAAATAATATTGCACCCTATAATGGAATCGTTGCTGTAGTAAATAATAGCAAAATACTTTCTGCCGAAGTATTAGGATCAACTGAAATAAAGAATATTTCCCAAAAATGTGAATTTGCTGCTAAATTAGTAGGAGCAAAAGCACCTATAAGAATAGATTGCAGAAAAAACAAATTGGGTCAATATCATATATTCGATTTGAATTTAAAACCGAACATGACAGGTGCCTCTCGTTCACATAGATACAATCAAGATAGTTTGACTATGATTGCAGCAAGAGGTATAGGATGGGATTATAGAGATTTGATATGGAATATTCTAAATCAAAAATGGAAACTATAATCAACCATTCAATTCATTTACCCATGCAATATTCATTTACTGCCTTTTTCCCTCATTTTTGATAATATTCCAAACCTTTATTTCATCTTCCATACTTAATCCTTCTACAATCTCAACATCGATACCATCGCTTACACCAAGTTTAATATCTTTTCTTTCAAATTGAGCATCACCGGTTTTCAATTCAACAAATGGATCTTTGGTTTCCGGATCAAACTGAACCAAGGCTTCTTTGATTGATAAAACACTATCAGCTCTTGCCAATATAATAGAAGCGTTGGCGCTCAGACCAGCTCTGATAAATGTTGAATCCGGAAGGCTTAAAGTTCCTTTAATTTCAAACTGAACAGCACCATTTTCTAAATTACCCTTGGGGGCAACATAGTCAAGCGTGGCATCAAATTTTAAATCTTCAATAGCACCTACCGTTATTTCAAGTGGTAAGCCCTCTTCAATTTTACCAACCTCTGATTCATCAACTTTTCCTTCAAAAATCATTCTGTTTACATCAGCAAGTGTTGCAATAGTTGTTCCTTCATTAAAGGTGTTGCTTTCAATAACTTGATTTCCTACTTCTACCGGCATTTCTAATACCATACCTGATACTGTTGATCGAATTAAGGTATTGGCGGAACTACCCAATCCCTTTGTTGAACCAGTTTTTACAATGTCATAATTCTGTTTAGCAGCATCAAACGACTGTTGAGATTGTTTGAAAGTTACTTCAGCTTTTTCCAATTCTTGCTTTGAAATGACTCCCTTATCAAATAGAGATTTTTGTCGGTTGAAATTTCTTTGCTCATCATCTACAACTATTTTAGCGTTTTTAATGGCGTTTTTCGCATTGTTTAAGGCTGATAAATTAGGAATTACTCTAATTTTGGCGATTAAATCATTGGCCTTCAGTATGTCACCTCCCTCTACATAAATTTCTTCTATAACCCCAGAAATATTGGGTTTAATCAACACTTCTTCAAGGGGTATAATATTTCCAGTAGCCACTGTTTTTTTGATGATGGTTTGTGTGGTTGGTTTTTCAGTTTTATAGACAATCGGATCTTCAGCGTTTTTTGCATATAAATAGTACATTGCCCCTGAAAATGTGACTACTATAAATATTAAAATGAATATGGTTACTGATTTTTTCATGTATTTATTTTTATTATTTTTATTAAATTTATTCTCTATTATTCAGTTCTGAGTGCATCAATAGGTTTCACTTTTATAGCATTTTGTGCTGGGATCAATCCGGCAAATAATCCGGAAACAATTAAAATTGTCAAGGCAATTGATACCACGCCCAAATTGACACTTGGATTGATAAACATATTCACAGGCCCCGACATATCGAGTAAATAATTAACGGCATATATAACGATGGCTCCAAAAACAATTCCTGCCATTCCCGATATGATTGTAAGAAATACAGATTCTGTCAATATCTGGCCTCTTATATCCTTTGGTTTGGCTCCCAAAGCCCTTCTAATGCCAATTTCTTTGGTTCGCTCTTTGACAACAATGAGCATGATATTACTAACACCAATAACACCTGAAAGTAAAACTAATATTCCAACAAAATAAGCGATCACTTGCAAGGCCATAAATAAATTTTCAACTTTCGAAAATCTTTCATATAAATCAAAATGGCCAATAGCTCGAAGATCGTCAGGATGAATTTTATGATTTTTTTTAACGAGTTCAAAAATTTGTTGTTTGATCTCAGTTATGGGATTGCCATCTGTAGCTGTAATGGCCATCCAGCCAACCCGGTCACCCCGGTTAAAGGCCTGTCCGAACGTAGTAAACGGAATGAATATTTCTTTTCCACCTTCTTCACTATCTCCTTCATTACTTTTTTTCTTATAGGTGCCAATTACCATAAAATTAACCCCCTGTATTTTTATGTAAGTTCCAATAATTTCTTCATCATAATCATATAAAGTAGAAACTACTCCTTCACCAATAATTGCAATTTTCCTTTTATTTTCTATATCTCCATAATTGATAAATCTTCCTGAAGTAATTTGCATAGGATCCTGTTTGATAATTTCAGGATAATCTCCATATACATTAAATGCTCCAACTTTCAATCCTTTTATAACATTATTGGCACCCATCCAGCCTCCAAGCCTATTTCTTGGCGATACATATCTTAAATTTGGAACATTTTCTTTAATATCTTCTACATCACTCAATTGATAGCTAAAACGTCTTCCTTTTGCCATTCCTTCATAGGATTTACTTACCGTTTGAGTCCACATAAACATGGAATTAGTAGCCATATCGCCAAAATCTGCCCGTATTCCATTTTCAAATCCCTTACCGGCAGCAAGTAACAGGATTAAAATAAAAATACCCCAAAATACTCCAAAAGCCGTCAATATTGTCCTAAACCAATTACTGGTTAAAACTTCTAATATTTCCGTCCATCGATCTCTACTAAACATATAATTTTTTTATTCGTCTCTTAATGCAATAATTGGTTTAATCTTAGCCGCTCTCCATGCCGGGAAAAAGCCTGCAAGAGAACCCGCAATAATTAAAATGATGACCATTGACATAGCTATTGAAAAATTTACAGAAGGGTTTACAACATAATCCACTTCAATATTAGGGCCAACAATTTCTAATAGACCCATGCTAAAAATAAGACCTGTAAAACCTGAGATAGCCGTTACAAATATGGATTCATGTAAAATCATGCCAATTATTGAAAGTGGCTTGGCTCCCAATGCTTTTCTTATTCCAATTTCCTTAGTTCGTTCCTTTACAACAATCAACATAATATTACTCACACCTACTACACCCGCAATAATTGTGCAAACACCTACAAACCAAAAGAATAAAGCCATGCTATTTGTCATGGTTGTGAATTTTTTGACCTCATCAAGTCTGTTGTGTACTCTGATGGCACTTGGATCATCAGGCGCAACAATATGAACCTGCTGTAAATATTGCTTAATTTCATCGGTTTTTCTATTCGATACGAAAAGTGATTGCGTCAAATTTCTTTGAGTTATAATAGTGAAGCATATATTTGAAACTCTATCGCCTCCATTAAAAATATTCTGTGCAGTTGATATTGGAATATAGATTCTATTTTCCTCACGATCGCCTCCATCATCAGTAAAAACACCAATAATTTTAAAGTTGATGCCAGATAATTGAAGATATTCACCCAAAGGATCCTTAACATTTTTCATCAATTCCATTTTTATTTTTTCGCTGATGATGGCAACCTTATTGTTGGATTCAATATCTGAATGATTAATAAAACGACCGGAAGTCATTTGAGCATTTTCTATTTGTTGCCAATCAGGGTCTACTCCTTGAATACCATATGCTCCGGATTCCTTTTTATAATTAATTGTCCCATTGTCTAGTCGAACTCTTACACTTCTTGACTTGTATTCTAAATTCTCTCCAAAAGCGGTAATAATGTGATTATAATTGTCATTATTTAATTGAATTCTCCTTCCTGGATTAAGTCCTTTGTATTCTTTTGAGGTTGTTTGTGTCCAGATATAGATTAAATTGGTTGCATCACGTGAAAATTCCTGGGCAATTCCATTTTGCATGCCTTGCCCAAAGCCTAGTAATACAACTAAGATAAAAATACCAGATGCTACAGAAAGCCCCGTAAGAAAAGTACGCAACTTGTTTTTTTGAAGCGCTTCAAATATCTCTTGCCAGGGGTCAAGATTAAACATTGGAATTGTTATTTAAAAGATTAGAGATGATTCACTATTTAATAGACGCTATAGTTGTGCAATTTGTTACGGTAAAATTAATTATTTTTAAATGGGATTGTGTTAGGGTTTAGTTAATATTAACAAAAGTTTATAATTAGCGAGAGTGAATATTATGATAAAAATGGCTCTCTTTGAAACTAAAAGTTATTCTAAAAAGTCTTAAATATTTGTATATTAAATCGATAGATATATGAGTTACGAATGATTTGTTAAATATTTTAAATGAAAAGAATCCATTTTATTATTTTAAGCTTATTTGCCATCAATTATTGCTTTGGGCAAAATTCAAACTTCAAGGTTTCGAAATCCGATGATCAAAAAATTGTTTGGAATGAAAACAGAAAATTGAACTGGGGTGATTTTAAAGGAAAGCCTACTTCGTCTAATGATCGTATTGCGGCAATGACCAGTACAGAATTCATAGTTCAAACCAAAACTAATAGTAGAAATAAAAAAGTTGAGGTATTGATTGAAAACATTTTTATTTGTTACGAAAGCTGGGTCAGAAATGACAAGAAAAATGTTGAAGGATTGTTAGCGCATGAACAAGGGCATTTTGACATCAATGAGATACATGCCAGAAAATTGAGATTAAAAATCACTCCGAATGTTACCATAGAACAAGTTGAAAAATTTATTCAGGAAGCTTATCAATTGTCCAATGAGGCTCAAAATTCATTTGATAAGGAAACCAACCATGGTATAGATAAATTAAAACAAAAGGAATCGCTGATTCTCATTTCCAAGGAATTAAAAGAACTGGGAAACTTAATTCATTAATGTAAATTTTATTCTTCCTTAATTATTCTTCTGATAGGTGCAGGTGCTTGGATTCCTTCTTCTTTTAATGCTTTAAAAATATTCAAGGCAATATCATGATTGGCTTGTAAAGTATCAGAAAATGTGCTCCAATACAATAATTCATATTGCAAATTTCCATCTTCACCATATCCTTTAAAATAGGTTTTAGGAACAGGAACATTAAAAGTATCTGTATGATTTGATGCAATTTTATAAAAAAGTTCTATGGCTTTTTGAGGATCTGCATTAGGAGATG
>JAUXGV010000230.1 GCA_030621915.1 Flavobacteriaceae bacterium | reverse complement strand
GATTCCTTCTTTGAAATTCATAAGGATTTTGCCGAAAACATTATTGTTGGTTTTTCCAGAATCGCTGGTCGTAGTGTAGGAATTGTTGCCAATCAACCTATGAATTTGGCAGGTTGTTTAGATGTAAACAGTTCTGTTAAGGGTGCACGTTTTACTCGTTTTTGTGATTGTTTTAATATTCCATTATTGGTTTTAGTTGATGTTCCCGGATTTTTACCGGGTACTGATCAAGAATGGAATGGAATTATTACCAATGGGGCAAAATTATTATATGCTTTGAGTGAAGCAACTGTTCCAAAGATCACAGTAATAACTCGTAAGGCCTATGGAGGGGCATATGATGTAATGAATTCCAAGCATATTGGAGCCGATATGAATTTTGCCTGGCCAACTGCCGAAATTGCCGTTATGGGAGCCAAAGGAGCTGCTGAAATTATTTTTAAAAACGAGATTAAAAATGCAAATGATCCAGAGTTAAAATGGAAAGAAAAGGAAACTGAATATGCAGTCAAATTTGCCCACCCTTATCGGGCAGCCAGAAGGGGATTTATAGATGAGGTAATTTATCCTAAAAATACCCGTAGAAAATTAATCAAAGCCTTTCAGATGCTTGAAGGAAAAGAAATTGATTCTCCCAAAAGGAAGCATGGAAATATTCCTTTGTAAATAAAAATAGAGTATCCAATAAAATGAATTTATTGGATACTCAAAACCGATTAAAAAATTATAGTATTATTTTATTTTTTAGTTGTAATTTTAATAACCCCGTTTTTGGCTCGATTACCATATTCCTTTATCGCACCTTCTCCTTTTAAAACATTCATACTTTGGATTTTATCAGGTCCAAGTTCTTCCATGGCCTCATGAGTGGATTCCTTACCGTCAATAAAAATCAAAGGTTTCTCGTAATCTGAATTAAAATATATGACATTATTTTTCTTATCATGATCTGAGCCAACCTTTCTTACCTTTATCTCATGTTTCTTGTGTTTACCATCATCTTCTTCAATAGCAATGATTTCTACATTACCATCTTTTGCATCAATATCATGTACAAAATGATTTTTACCCTTACTAACCCAAATCATGGTTGAATCGCCACTTTTGAATTCATAAACCTCATTACTATGTTCTCCTTCCGTATGCATAAACTTATTACCATTACCTCCAGAAGAAATGAAAAATGTGTTTTTGTTTTTGTTTTTCCATTCTTTGGATACAAAGAAATGTTCTTCATGTGGTGAACCGGTATTACCGATAGAAATATTTGACCCACCTTCATTAAAGGCAATTTTAATTGGTTTTATAGGTTCATTGGATGACGTATTGAAGTTTGCTCTTGAATTATCTGAACGGATATCGATTTTAATCGCAGTAATTTCTCCTTGATCATTCCTTTTAATTCCTTTGATCTTTACCGTAACCTTTTCTTTTGAAGCATCTGTCACTAATTTATTTAATTCGTATTCAGTATGATCTTTATTAATGAGAAAGTCTATTCTAGTTTGTTCAATTTCAATAATTTCTTCAACCTCATTTGAAGTTTTGGCAACTTCAATTTCTTCCATTTCTACTTGCTCTGTCCATTCTTCAACTTCAACTTCAATTTCTTCTTTAATTTCAGTCGCTTCAGTAGCTTCAGTTACTTCAGTTGCTTCAATTGTTTCGGTCGTTTCTTCAACCTCACTAATTGTATTATGTTGCTCTGTTATGACCTCATTTTCTGATACTTTTGTCTGAGCAATAATTTCGGTATTATATGTAAATACAAAAGCTATTAGAATTGGAATTATTAGGGCAAATTTAATTTGCATGGTTTTACTTGATCTGTTTTTTTGTAACATGTCTATTCGTTTTTTGATTAAAGTATTGTAAAAATTTGATGCCAAGGCCATTTTAAAATCTGGCGAAATTGTTTTTAATAGTAAATACTGATATTTCTTTTTTTCTAGGGAATTGTTATGGGCAAATTGATCTGCTACATATTCCAGATTTTTCTGAATTTCCTTATTATACAGCCAAATGAACGGATTGAACCAATTAACTATTGCAACTAATTTGGATAGTACAATATCAATGCTATGTAGTTGGTTGGCATGTGCTTTTTCATGAGTAAATATCTGTTCTAACTCATTATTTTCAAATTGATCTCTATTGTAAGCTATATAATTAAAGAAGGAGAAAGGTGCCATATTTTTCGTTGTTTTTACCAAAGTGTACTTTCCTTTTTTTGATTTTGGATGGGTGTATAAAAACCAAGTCAAGGAACTTAACTGCCATATAAACCGTATGCTAAAAAATAAAACGCCTATCAAATAAATAACGATGAATAATTGAATCCAATTGAATGATTCTATCTGCGTAACTGTTGGAATTTCAGTAAATACCATATCTGAAACCACTGAAACAGGTTCGATTTGAACATATTTGGTGATCACAACGAAAGGAATAACTATAGCAGATATAATTCCCGTTAAAAAATAACTTCTTATAGAATGAAAAAAAGTTTCTCTTTGTAAAAATATCTTATAAAAAAGATAAAATATGGTCAATATTGCGGTAGATTTTAAAATGTATTCCATGATAAAATTATTTACTTATTTTTATTGTTTTCAATAATTTCGATGATTTCTTTAAGCTCATCAACACTAATTTTTTCTTCTTTAGCAAAAAATGAAACTACATTTTTATACGAGTTTTCAAAATAATGATGAATTGTTTTTTGCATAAAGGTTTTTCTATATTCTTCTTTGGAAATTGAAGGATAATATTGATGTGTTTTTCCGTATGCTTGATGTTTTATAAAACCTTTTTCTTCCATATTTCGTATAATCGTTGAGATGGTATTATAATGGGGTTTTGGATGCGGTAATTCGGCGACAACCTCCTTAACAAAAGCTTTTTTAAGTTTCCATAAAACCCGCATGATATCTTCCTCTTTGTTGGTGAGTTTTTCCATTCAATTTTTATTTTAACACAAATAAACTACAAAAATAGTTATATAACTATAAAAATAGTTTATTTAACATTTTTTTAATATCGTTCAATTGACAACTATGTCATGATTTGAATGCATAATCATTTATATTTGCAAAAAATCGACTATGGATTTTATTCTTTTGCTCGCTGGTTTCAGCATTTTAATTTATGGCGGCAATCTTTTATTGAAATCAGCAGTATCAATTTCTCTCAAGCTTCAAATTCCTAAGATTGTAATAGGTATGACAGTTGTATCTTTTGCTACTTCGGCTCCTGAATTGATTGTTAGTTTAAATTCGGCCTTAGATGGCCATGCAGATATAGCCTTGGGAAATGTGATTGGATCAAATATTGCCAATTTGGGTTTGGTACTTGGTATTGTTACTATTATTTCTACCATAAACATAGAAAAAAGTTTTTATAGAATTGATTGGCCTGTGATGATGTTATCGTCATTATTATTATATTTTTTTGTTGCTTTTGACGGAGAATTGCAGAGGTATGAAGGATTTATTTTATTTTGCTTCCTTTTGGTATTTTTAGTTTATTTATTAATAATTCAGAAACCTGCTGTACTTGAAGATAATTCTGAATTTGAATCAATTCTTCCAATGAGGTTGATTTGGGTATATTTGATTATTGGTGGAGTTGGCTTGTGGGCCGGTTCAGAATTACTAATTAAAGGAGCCGTAAATATTGCCCATCAGTTTGGTGTTAGTGAACGAATTATTGGAGTTACTATTGTAT
The DNA here is from genome assembly GCA_030621915.1 of Flavobacteriaceae bacterium. Classification (GTDB taxonomy): domain Bacteria; phylum Bacteroidota; class Bacteroidia; order Flavobacteriales; family Flavobacteriaceae; genus Lutimonas. The sequence goes on along the minus strand of JAUXGV010000230.1, from coordinate 156 downwards.
CAGTGGGTACCAGTGTTCCGGAACTGACAGCTTCAATCATGGCCATAATTAAAAAGGAGAAGGCCATTTCTCTTGGAAATTTAATTGGATCTAATGTATTTAATATATTGGCGGTTTTAGGAATTACATCCATGATAACACCTATTAAAGTAATTG
>JAUXGV010000218.1 GCA_030621915.1 Flavobacteriaceae bacterium | reverse complement strand
TCCGAAAATCAAATAAGTGAATTAAAAATGTTTATTTCAACTATTGAATAGCGTATTATGATTAATTAAAAATAATATAAATTTAAAGCAATGCAAAGAATTAAATTTGAAGTTGTAATATTTTTTTTATTATCTATTACAATTGGTTCAGCTCAGGAAATTGTGGGTAGTTGGACAGGAAATTTGAAAGTTCAATCACAAGAAATACCTATAGTATTTAATTTATCAGAAATTGAGGGGATCTATACTACTACTATGGACAGTCCCAGTCAGGGAGTCAATAATATTCCAACAGATCAAACAACTTTCATTGAAAATGAACTTGTTATTGACATTAGTCAAATGGGTATTGTTTATACGGGGAAATTTGACGGATCAATTTTTAAAGGTATTTTTAAACAGAGTGGTATCGAACTTCCGTTAAACTTAGTAAGGGGTAAATATGAGCCTGAATTAAAATTACAAGAGCCTAAAGAACCCTATCCCTATATATCTGAAGAGGTGTTTTTTGAAAACTCAAGAGCTGATAACATCAAACTGGCAGGAACATTAACTTTTCCTAAAGATGTAAAAGACCCACCTGTTGCAATTTTAATTACCGGCTCAGGTGCCCAGAACAGAAATGAAGAATTAATGGGGCATAAACCTTTTTTAGTTCTTTCCGATCATTTAACACGCAATGGGATTGCCGTGTTAAGATATGATGATAGGGGATTTGCTTCATCTGAAGGGAATCATGAAATTGCTACTACCTTTGATTTTGCTAGTGATGTAGAGGCTGCAATTGAATATTTAAAAACGAGAAAGGATATTTTAGACATTACTAAGATAGGCCTCATTGGGCATAGTGAAGGTGGTTTAATTGCTCCGATTGTAGCTTCAACCAATCAAGAAATTGCATTTTGCGTATTGCTTGCTGGGCCAGGAGTTTCAGGTAAAGAAATTTTAATAACTCAGACCAGAAAAGCCATGGAATTAAGCGGAGTTTCAGAAGAAGATATTCAAATTAATGAGGATTATTCTACAAAAATATATGAGATATGTGAAAATTATAATGGAGAGGAATCTAGAAAGCAGGTACTAGCAGTTTTTAATAAAATGAAGGAATCTTCTTCAGAAATGCTTAAAAGTCAACTTACGGATGAAGTTGTGACTCAACAAATAAAATTGATAACTTCACCATGGATGCTGACCTTTATAAAAATTGATCCCAAAGATTATTTACAAAAAGTAAACTGCCCGGTATTGGCCATTAATGGTGAAAAAGATTTTCAGGTTTTACCAAAAGAAAATTTGGAAGGAATTGCAAAAGGATTATCGAGCGGCCAAAGTAAAGATGTAACAACTCAGGAATTAAAGGGTTTAAATCATTTATTTCAAAGTTCAGAAACAGGTTCGTTCAGTGAATATAGTACCAATGAAGAAACTTTTTCACCTTTAGCGTTAAATATGATTTCAGATTGGATTAATGAAAGGTTTTAAATGATGTTTAAATAATTAACGTAAATAGTATTTTAACCCGTCAATTAATAAGTCATTATGAACCTGTACGTCAATTTCACATTGTTCTATTTCTTTAAGTAAAATAAAATTGATAATTCCATTAACATTTTTTTTATCAAAGATCATGAGTTTAATAATGGGATCGAAATCAGATTCTTCTATCCTAGTTTGCCCATAGTAGTTAATCACAAAGTTTTTAAATTGTTCAGTTTCTTCTATAGAAAAGTCAAATAATTTTGATGAAAAATACAATTCTATAACCATTCCTATAGCAATGGCTTCACCATGTGTTAGATTTTTTTTATCCTCGCTTTCTAAAAAATAGGACTCTATAGCATGACCCATAGTGTGTCCAAAATTTAAAATTTTTCTAAGATTATCTTCTTTTAAGTCCTTTAATACAACCTCATTTTTAATTTCTACAGATCGATAAACCAATGAGTCGATCATTTCTATATCAATTTTATTTGAAGATTTTATTTGACTCCAAATTTTATGGTCAAAAGTAAGTCCATATTTGATGATTTCTGCCATTCCTGAGCGCATTTCTCTATCGGAAATTGTTTCTAAAAACTGGGTATCAATCAAAACCATTTCAGGATTGCTGAACATACCAATTTGATTTTTTAAAACACCTAAATCTATTCCTGTTTTTCCACCAACTGAAGCATCAACCATACTTAACAGGGTGGTAGGAATATTGATAAATTTAATTCCTCTTTTAAAAGTTGATGCAACAAAACCTCCCATATCTGTAATTACACCTCCCCCTAAATTAATCATCAGACTTTTTCTATCGGCACCCAAATCAGTTAATAAATTCCAAATATCTGTACATGTTGTCAAATTCTTGTGAATTTCACCAGCTTTAATCTCTATAGTTTCAAATTTATAATTGTTTCCAACCTGACTTAAAAAGTATGGAACACAATCCCGATTTGTATTTGAATCAACCAAAATGAACATTTTTGAATGAAAATTATCATTCAAATAATCCCGTAATGAAATAAAGGAATTTTCCTGAAAATGCACGTAATAATCTGTTGATAGAATGGAGTTCATAAAAATATCTTTGAGGCTGCAAATAACGATCAATTTTTTGAATAAAATAAATCAGTCTAAGTATCTTTGCCTGAAATATTTTTTAATGAAAGGATTGTTTGAAAATACCGAAATTGCGTTTGCATTAAAATCTGATTCTGAATTAGAAAGAGCGTATTTTTTGTTTAAAATGATTAAAAGCGAGCCTTTGGTTAGAATTGGTACGGTAGCAACAAAATTTGCATTAAAATCTAAATTACCTGTTGAAGGATTGATTCGTTCAACAGTATTCGATCATTTTTGTGGAGGTGTAACAGAAGAGGATTGCATGACAAATATAGATCATATGTATGCTAAAAAAGTGCATTCAGTTTTAGACTATTCAGTAGAAGGTAAAGAGGATGAATTACATTTTGATGATGCCAGAGATAAAACCTTGAAAATTATTAATTTTATTGGAGAAAAAGATGCCATTCCTTTTGCTGTTTTTAAACCTACTGGATTTGGAAGATTTGCCCTATATCAAAAAATTTCTGAAAATAAAAAATTGACACAACAAGAAGAAGAGGAATGGGCCAAAGTTGTGGGCCGATATGATATTGTTTGTAAGGCTGCTTTTAAAAAAGATGTACCCTTGCTAATTGATGCTGAGGAAAGTTGGATACAGAATGCTGTAGATGATTTGATTGAGAAAATGATGGAGAAATACAATAAGGATAAAGCCATTGTTTTTGGAACTTTACAATTGTATAGAAAAGATAGATTGGATTATTTGAAAGCATTACATTTAAGAGCGAAACAAAAGGGGTTTGTAGTTGCTAAAAAATTGGTTCGTGGGGCTTATATGGAAAAAGAACGTGAAAGAGCAAATAAAATGAATTATGTCGATCCAATTTGTAAAGATAAAACAGCAACAGATAATAATTTTAATGATGCATTGAGATATATGTTTGAAAACCTGGATGATATGGCTATTTTTTGTGGTACTCACAATGAAGATAGTTCTTACCTGTTGATGGATTTAATAGAGAATTCAACGAATAATAAAATGGATCAACGTATCTGGTTTGGACAATTGTATGGAATGAGTGATAATATTAGTTATAACTTATCTAAAGAAGGATATAATGTGGCCAAGTACTTGCCATTTGGGCCTGTTAAAGATGTTATGCCCTATTTGATTAGAAGAGCTGAGGAAAACACGTCAGTTGCAGGGCAGACCAGTAGAGAATTAAGTTTGATTAAAGCCGAAAAAAAACGAAGAAAAATATAAATGTCGACCAGAAACATTTCCTTAAATGCTGTTTTGACTATCCTATTTTTTATAGGGGTAGATATTTATGCATATTTCGCGTTGCGAAAAAGTATCAATCAACATAGATTTAAGAAATTTTTAAAAATTGCCTACTTTATAGCTGTAGTCATAGCATATATTGGATTGTATTTATTATACTCCAATTTTAAAAATAAGCCGCTGAATGCTTCATTGATTCCTAATTTATTTATTGGGTTTTTCTTTTCTTTTTTTGTGTTTAAATTGGTGCTGATTCTAATTTTTATAGTAGAAGATGTTTATAGAATAGTGTCTTTATTCTATTTCTTTATTCGAAATTTATTTTCATTAAAGAAGAAAGAAGTATTGATAGGTGATCGTAGAAAATTTATCCGACAAACGGCTTTAACATTGGC
>JAUXGV010000151.1 GCA_030621915.1 Flavobacteriaceae bacterium | reverse complement strand
ATTTGAGTTTTCCTCTTCGATTAATTTCATTTTCCATGCTCTTTTCCATTTTTTCATATTCTTTTCTCTCTTTATTGCATCATTTACATATTGAAAGCATTCAAAGTATATTAATTTATTCAAGTTATATCTTGATGAAAATCCTTTTACTCACTTATTTTTGTGTTCAAACATTCTTCTTTCCAAATTATTTGTAACACCGATATATAACACTCCATCTTTTTTATTTGTAATCATATACAAATAGTCTTGATGTACTGTTTTATACATTCTTTTCTCATTTTATTAGATTCCTGCTTTCGTAGGAATGACAGCTCCTTTTTTCTATTTTTTTTAATCTAGCACTTAGAAATGATAGTGATTTTTCTCTCGATTTCATATCTTCATTTCGACTTATGAACCTACTGAAAAAATATTTATTTGATAATTAACAATTTTGCCACTTCCTTAGCAAAATAGGTAATGATAATGTTAGCACCTGCTCTTTTCATAGAAAGAAGAGATTCCATCATAACTTTTTCACCATTTATCCATCCTTTTTCATCAGCTGCTTTAATCATAGCATATTCACCGCTAACATTATAACATGCAACGGGTCGGTCAAAATTATCTTTCAAATCCCGAATAATATCGAGATAGGCTAAAGCTGGCTTAACCATTAAAATATCTGCTCCTTCTTCATCGTCAAAAGTGGCCTTTCGTATGGCTTCACCTCTATTGGCTGCATCCATTTGATAAGTTCTTCTATCCCCAAAACTTGGTGCTGAATCTGCTGCCTCTCTGAAAGGTCCGTAATATGCCGAAGCATACTTCACCGAATAGGCCATAATAGGAATATCTGAAAAACCAGTTTGATCAAGCGATTCACGAACCACTGCAATAGTTCCATCCATCATACCTGAAGGTGCTATCATATCTGCGCCTGCTTTGGCATGAGAGATGGCTTGTTTTCCAATATTGACTAAGGTTGCATCATTATTTACGTCATTATTTTCAATAATTCCACAATGTCCATGGCTTGTATATTCACAAAAACAAACATCTGTAATGACATATAAATCTGGGTAATTCTTTTTGATAAATCTGATCGCTTGTTGTATAATTCCTTTACTATTCCATGTTTCTGTTCCTTCGTCATCTTTTTTCGAGGGAATTCCAAACAATAATACTGCCGGAATTTTCAATGAGACTACTTCATCCAATTCCACACTTATTCTATCCAGAGAATATCGTTTGATCCCTGGCATTGAAATTATTTCCGTTTCAATATTTTTACCTTCTTCAATAAACAAGGGATAAATCAGATCATCTACTTTTAAATGATTTTCACGAACCAACCTTCTAATATTATCTGATTTACGAAGTCTTCTTGTTCTATGCATGATCTTATATTAGACGATGATTAATTTCTATTAACTGGCACTATAATGGTCATTAACTAATTTTATTACACTTTCAATAGTTGCAAGCTGAGCAACTTCCACTTTATCAAAATGCTTTTTGGCCTCATTTGCCGTTGTTTGGCCTATACAAAAAGCAGTAGGTTTTTTATTTGGATTATCTATTAAATAACTTTCAATACCTGAAGGGCTATAGAACATAATTCCGTCAAAATCATTTTCGAAATTTCGCGTATTCAATAGTGTTCTATATACCTCTACATTATGAATAATGAACTCATTTTTTAATAAGATTTCTTCCAATTCATCTCTCTTTTTATTCCCACAGAAATAGGTTACTTCCTTTACTTCTTTTTGTTTAGTCAGATAGTCAGCCAATTCTTTTACAGAATTTTCAACATGTGTGACTTTAGATATTTTTCTCTCTATCAACCTCTTAGTGCGACGACCGACACAGTAAATATTTTTAAATGACAATTCCTCAGAAGAAAAATTTTGTAACAAAGCATCAACTCCATTCTGACTGGTAATGATAACATTTTCGATAGGGTTTTTTACCACCTTCGGTTTTAACCTATTATACCTGATACTAATGAAATCACTCATTTTGAATCCAATTTCTTTGCCAAATAAATCTGTTTGAGTAATGGCAAGTTCCTTTGTAGAAAGTATATTGATTTTCTTTTTTTCTTCCGCCAAATCCAACATTAATTTTTTTCCACCTCGAATCAAAACATCTTTTGCACTACCTTTACCTATATCCATATAATCCGAAACATAGTAGGTATTATTTACATCAATTCTTTCGGCTCCATCCAAACTAAAAAGCGCACCTCTAAAAACTATTTTTTCATCTTTAATATAAGCAACGGCTCCGATAGGTGCCGTACACCCTCCTTCTAAAGTATTCAAAAAATCGCGTTCAATATGCGCACAAATTTCGGTTTCTTCATGGTTCAATTCTTTACAGATTTTTAATAATTCCAAGTCATCTTCTTTTGCCGTAATCATTACAATTCCTTGAGCTGGAGCCGGAACCATCCAACCTAATTTGACATGTTCTTCGGGCATGATGTTTATACGATGTAAGCCCGCATCTGCGAAAATTGCTCCATTCCAATTTTCATTCTTTTCCAATTTATTCAATCGAGTATTTACATTTCCACGTAAATCCACCAAAGTATGAGTGGGATAACGATTTAACCATTGTGCTTTTCTACGTAAACTACCGGTGGCAATTATCGCTTCTTCTTGAGACAAAAACTCTTCGTTGCCTTTATAAACCAAGACATCGTTATAACCACCACGTTTTAGAACCGCAGCTTGTGTAACATTTTTAGGTAAAACCGTTGGAACATCTTTCATGGAATGAACCGCAATATCAATAGTTCCGTTCAATAGGGCAATATCCAAATTTTTAGTAAATACTCCCACTATTCCAAGTTCATACAAAGGTTTATCCAGATTCAAGTCACCTTGAGAATCAATCTTGACAATCTCCGTTTTCACCTCCAAAGCGTTTAAGCCTTTAGCAACCTCATTGGCTTGCCAAAGTGCTAATTCACTGGAACGAGTTCCAATTCTGATAATTTTTTCCATATTTATTTTAGCAATCTATTTAAAAACTTGTTCCATTACCTGAATACTAAGATTTGTCTGAGTTTGTTCATCTTTTAAATGCATTGCAAATTTAGTGACAATTTTATTTACAATGAGTGATGAAATTTCTTCAGCATGATCAGGATTTAAATCTTGGTGTTTTTTTAAATGAAGAGATAAAGCATCTTTTTGAATAACTTCCAATGAATTTTTTAATGTACTAATTGCAGGCGTGCTTTTTCTGAATATTAACCATTCTAAAAATTCCTTTTTGTATTTTGAAATTATTTCTTCTACCAAAGGAATTTGCAATTTTCTATTTTCTAAGGTTTGCTTCGTAGTTTTTGACAAAACATCAATGTCTATAACAGATTTATTGGAAAGTGATTTTACATTTGAATCAACGTTTCGGGGTACCGAAAGGTCAATAATCAATTGCTTTTTATCCAAATCAAATTGATCAAGTGTAACCGTAGGAATGGAAGCTCCTGTAGCCACGATGATGACATCTGAATTTTGAATATATTTTCCCAATTCATGATGTGACTCTGAGTTTACACTTAATTCATCAGCAAGTTTATGTGCTTTTTCATTATCACGATTAATCAAGGTAATTTTATCCTTTTTTAAATATGTAACTCCACTTTTTGCTGTACTTTCACCTATATTTCCTAAACCGTATATCAATACTTTTTTGGATGAAAGTTCCTCAAAGCTATTTTGAATATATTGAATTGCCGCATAGGAAACCGTAGTTGTTCCGGAACTCAAGGATGTTTTGTTCTTGACCTCTTTACTTGCTTGTAAAGCCACATTATATAATCGCTCTAAAAATGCATTAATTGTACCGGCTTCTTTGGCTTGTTGAAAAGCATTTTTTAATTGCCCTACAATTTCATAATCACCTAATATCTGACTATCCAAGCCAGTAGCAATTTTTATGAAATGTCCCACCGCATCATTACTTTTAAAAACGTATGATACTTTGGCAAATTCATCCACCGTTCCTTCTGAATATTTGCACAATAATGAAATTAGCTGATAGGGGTGTTTGGCAAATCCAATAATTTCAATTCTGTTACACGTGGATAAAATAATAACGCCAGAAATATTGGATGATTTGGCCTCAAGTAATAAGGCCTCTTGATTCTCTTTCGTCAAACTAAAATTACTTCTAGTACTTACATCTGCTTTCTTATGACTTAATCCAATTACGTAAAAAGAATTTTGATTTTCGTCCTTATTCATTTGATCACGGTTAATATTTATTAAAATTTCAATGTTATTTAACAACAAAAATACTTCAAAAGCTGTGTCAAATATATGATTTTCGTCATGTAATGGATAAAGATGTCTCTTATTATATTTTTATTCAATCTTTAGCCACGTAAATTGATACTCAAATATATTTAGTCCTCATCCATTCTCTTCATCTAAATAATGTAAGTTTTCAATATGCTACAAAAATAAACATTACATGTTTGAAAGGTATCGTTATAAATTAAAAAAATAACGATGAAAAATATACGTTTCAGGGTCAATAAATTTTATCAGAAAGGTTATATTTGCCCTTTCTTATAATTATTTTTTATTCATTAAATATCTATACCATTGTCTAAACAAGGTGTTCTGTTGGTAAATTTAGGATCTCCTGATTCAACCAAAATAAAAGATGTAAAAAAGTATTTAGGTGAATTTTTAATGGACGAAAGGGTTATTGATATGCCTTATTTGAAAAGGTATTTGTTAATCCATGGAATTATTTTAAATACGAGGCCAAAAATAACTGCAGCTGCCTATGAAAAAATATGGACAGAAGAAGGCTCTCCCTTAGTCGTATTGTCTGAGAAATTTCATAAAAAAGTAGTTGAAAAAAATAGATTTCCAATTGCATTGGCTATGCGATATGGTTCTATGTCTATTGAAAAAGGAATTGCTGAATTGCATAACCAAGGTGTTGATTATATTTTATTAATTCCTTTATATCCTCATTTTGCCATGTCGTCATTTGAAACTGTTGAAGTGAAGGCTTTAGAAATTCAAAAAAAGAGATTTCCTAAAATAAAAATTGATACTTTTCCTCCTTTTTATAATCGTAAGGATTATATTGATGCTATGGTAAAAAATATCAATAATGAGATTGGTGATTTTAATTATGACTATATTTTATTTTCTTATCACGGTATTCCGGAACGTCATTTACGTATAAGTGATACAACAAATTCTCATTGTAAAATTGATGGCACTTGTTGCGATAAACATTCAAAGGCTCATGAAACTTGTTATAGGCACCAATGCTTTGAAACCACCAAGGAAATTGTCAAACAAATGGATTTAAAAGATGGAACTTACGGGAATTCTTTCCAATCGAGAATGTTAAAAGACCCATGGTTGAAACCTTATACAGATTTTGAATTTGACAAATTACCAAAACAAGGTGTGAAAAATTTAATTGTACTGACCCCTTCTTTTGTAACTGATTGTTTAGAGACTTTGGAGGAAATTGCTATGGCCGGTAAAGAACAATTTTTAAATGCTGGAGGCTCAACATATAAACATATCCCATGCTTGAATGACGATGATCAATGGGTTGATGTGGTAGGTAGCTGGATAAATCAATGGGCAATTTCCAGTAAATATTCTATTCCGGATGATATAATAACCAACAACACAAGAAGACTATAACTTAATAAAAATTGCCCCGATAAATGGAATATTTATATATAAAGTCCCTGCATATAATTTTTGTCACCACTTGGTTTGCAGGATTGTTTTATATAATCAGATTGTTTATTTATTATAAAGAAGCCGAAGAAAAAGAGGAACCTGCGAAATCAATTTTACAAAAACAATTTACATTGATGAGTAAAAGGTTATGGTATATTATTACCTGGCCATCAGCGGTTTTATCTGTAATTTTTGCTGTTTGGCTACTTATTTTACAACCTTTTTGGCTTGAAGCCAATTGGATGCTTGTCAAACTTGGGTTTGTTGTTGCACTTTTTGCCTATCACGGAACCTGCCAATTCATGCTGAATCAAATTATACATGGAAACTTAAAATATTCTTCATTTGCCCTGAGAATTTGGAATGAGGTGGCCACCATTATTTTATTCGCCTGTGTATTTCTAGTAGTCCTAAAAAATACTATAGGTTGGATATTTGGAGTTGGAGGTATTGTTGGGGTTTCCATATTGTTAATGCTTGGTATTAAGCTGTATAAAAATATTCGTAGCGAAAAAAGTTGGGATCGATCCTAATTAAATCCCATTCACTCACTGAATTTATACATTGACTCCAATAAAATTATATTTTGCTAACCTCTCCCTGTGTAGTTGAGCTATCGCTCCCCAAATAAAAATTTGCTCCTTTTGGAATAATTCTTTTTAAAATTTTTTGGTTTTTTAGACTTTGCAACTTTTCAATTATCTCCTTGTTAGAAATAAAACTATTATCAAAAATAATCATATCAAAATTGGATACATCTTCCACAAATTTCAAACTCATTATTGACTCATCTATTTGATTAATTCTCTCAAATATTTCCTGATTTTCTCCAATATATAATACTCTACGAACTATAATAGGGTCTTCAATAATAATTTTTAGAAATAAGGGTTTATATTTTATCATTAGCCTAAAAAATAAGTTTGAAAACAAATTATAGAAACGATTAATTTTAAAATGCTTTCTATAAAATAAATTCATGGCTCCATAAAAGTATTTGAGATTTACCAAATCTTTAATGGTGCTTTCTCCTTTAAAATGAATTATAGCTATGGATCCATAATAATAATTATGAAATCCCTTTTTTAGAAGTTTATAACTCAGATCAACGTCTTCGCCATACATAAAATAACCTTCATCAAACCCTCCAATTTCAAGAAAAGTTTTGCGTTTCATCAACATAAAAGCTCCGCTTAAAATTTCAATTTTTTTGTTCTCATTTTCTGAAATTTGATCTGCATAATATTTCTTTGAATTTCCTAAAATTTTTTTACGGGCAATTCTCACTGTAGGAATATTACGTTTGGACTCAGGTAGAAAATTACCTGTGCCATCAATAAATTTTACACCCAAGGCTCCCAGGTTATCTTGCTTTTGTGCAAAATCAATTATTCTTTCAAAAGTATCTTCCGGTATTACGGTATCTGGATTTAAAATTAAAATATATTCGCCTACTGCCCTCTCAACTCCCTGATTATTAGCCGTTGAAAAACCAACATTTTTTAAATTGCCAATCAACTGAATTTCAGGAAATTTCATTTGAACCATTTCACAACTATCATCTGTTGAATTATTATCTACAACAATAATTTCAATATTCATATCATGCGCCGCAGCCTTGACACTTAAAATACATTGTTCTAAAAAATATTGAACATTATAATTAACAATTATGATGGAGAGTTTTATCAAAAGAAATAGAAAATTAACTTTTAAAGCTATCTGCCAGAGGAACACGATTGATGATACTTCTACCCA
>JAUXGV010000160.1 GCA_030621915.1 Flavobacteriaceae bacterium | reverse complement strand
TAATTTACTTTTTTTACAAAAGGTTAGATTCAACAAATGTTTTAAATTAACCCATTTTAATTCAAACACTCCTTAAGTATTTCAACAAAACGATAAACATCAGTATAACTATTATACAACGGCACGGGAGATACTCTAATAATGTCCGGTTCTCTCCAATCAATAATAACACCCTTTTCGGAAATTGCGTTGAACAATAATTTATTACAATTAATCACTCTAATTGACAATTGAGATCCCCTTTCATTTTTGTCACTTGGAGTAATTATTTGAATTTGATCAAGTTGAATTTCATTTAATAAATACTCTAAATAGGATGTTAGATTTCTTGCTTTTGCCTGAAGCTTATCCATACCCACCAATACAAAAATATCCAGAGATGCGTGTAATGCCGCCAAGGATAAAATTGGAGCATTACTCAATTGCCATCCTTCTGCTCCAGGTATGGGAATAAATTTATCACCCATCAAAAATCTCGATTCTTTATCATGTCCCCACCACCCTTCAAATCGGGGGAGTGATTTGTTGTTTTTATGCTTTTCATGCACAAAGCAACCTGCGATACCACCAGGTCCAGAATTTAAATATTTGTAGGTACACCAAACAGCAAAATCCACCTTCCAATCATGTAATTGCAAAGGAATATTCCCTACGCCATGAGCTAAATCAAACCCTACGATACATCCCTTTTTGTGGCCTTGTTTTGTAATTGATTGCATATCAAACACCTGACCTGTATAATAATTCAAACCCCCTATCATTACTAAAGCAATAGTTTCCCCCTCATCTTCAATCAGTTTTAAAATATCTTCTATTCGAACAACACTTTCTCCCTTTCTCGGAATCAATTCAACTAGCGATGCATCAATATCATATCCATGGAACTTTATTTGGGATTTTACCGCATATTGATCAGACGGAAATGCATTGGCCTCTATTAAGATTCTATTTCTTCGTTTGGTTGGACGATAAAAAGATACCATCATCAAATGAAGATTTACAGTTAAACTGTTCATTGATACCACTTCATTGGGTTTAGCTCCAACTATTCGTGCCATTTTATCAGATAAAATTTCATGATATGATACCCAAGGGTTTTTTGCATTAAAATGTCCATCAACACCCAACATCTGCCAGTCTTTAAATATCCGTTCAGTATATTCTCTGGTAGATTTTGGTTGTAAGCCTAATGAATTTCCACATAAATAAATACGCTCTTCTCCATTTTGATTCTTTGGAATATAAAATTTTTCCCTATAAATGTTCAAAGAGTCCTGAGCATCTAGTTTCTTTGCATAGTCTATATTGTTTTTAAAATTCATACTTTATTCTTCTATAATTTCAAATAAAATAGGACGACTTGGTGAAGCATCGGAAACTAATGGTGCAATTTGCAAATTCAACAAATATTTTCCATCTGAAATATGATTCGGAACATAAATCATTTCTGTTATGGTTTTATTCATTTCGGAACCTTTATTTATATCATTACTTCCTTTATTAATATTCCAAAATATACGATGCACATTCAATTGTCCTTCATCAAAGTTTCTATCAACAGAGGGGGTATCAACTAATAAATGATCAATGCCCAATTCAACAATGTATTCCATGGCCTCAATAGAGAAAAAGGGAGGTTCCTTCTCTAAATAATTTCTAGACAGCTTTGTTTTTGAGTTTGGAAAAGTTCTAATTGTTAAGGCTTCTAAAAAATTACAATCTGCATTCTTCATGGCATTTACTAAAATCAATCTTGTGATTACTAAATCGTTCTCCCTAAATTTTGGACGATAAGTATCATCAGTCTCTGTTATTCTTTCAGGAGTAATACTAATCAATGTATTCGGTATCAGGACATTTTTTAGTTGTTCATTTATGGATATCCGTTTCTTGGTAATATGTCCAATACATTCAGTATGTGTGCCATTGCAATGGGGTATTAATTTTAATTTTTCAAAATTGCAACTTCCGCCTAACCTAGTATCTCCAACAAAATTATCGTCTTTATAAGGCACACTTGTTGCCTTTTCAATACCATAAATGTTTGGTTGATTATTATTAAAATTCAATGCAATCGAAAGATCATAAAATTTGCTTGAATTAAAATGATAATTTTTGTCTTTTATTTTAAATCTGAATTTCATATTTATATCGGAATAGTTTGCTGCGATTTAAATAATAATTTTGGACCAAAATCAAATTATAATCTGAACCTATTTCATTTAAACAATTAAAACTTCTGTTTTATCAACCAATTTATTGATTGAAACTAAAGTTTAGTTTATTTTTTAATTCAACAGGTAATATTGGTAATTCTGATCTTGGAATCATCAAAGTAGAAATATTATGAAGATCATAAAATATTCTATGATTATCCGCTGTTTTTTTTAAATAATCAAAACCAGAAGACCCACCAGTTCCAATTTTTTTTCCAATAATTCTCAATACCATTTGAGAATGCCTATTCCTCCAACTGGTTAACAAATCATCAATATCTATCAATTTTTGTAAAAATAAATAGGGTTGCCTTAATATAGGCTCATCTCTATACAAATTTATCAATAAAGCACTCATAGTAGCTTTATATGACAATTTTAATTCTCCCTTTTTTAATTTTTCATTATGATTATTTTTATCGAATATAGATTTAAAATAAACCCGGCTATCATCCAGCATCTTCAATCTAATATTTTTTTCGTGATCATTGATAAAATGTGTTTTAGAAATAGCTAGAGCTTCCAATTTTAACATATTCCCTACAGCTTTTTTGTATTCTTTAATAAAATTAAAAGATTGATTTGATTGATTAGAAATACTAAAATTCAAAAAAGGAATCCTCTCCAACCATTTATCCAGCAAATCAAACATGGAATCTCCTTCTTCCAATTTATTCAGTATAACTTGTTCTTTTTTAGAGAATACACCCGAGTAAGCACATTGATTATAAGATACCCTATTCTCATTTTTTAATCCAAATAAAATCTCTATTTGTCTAAATTGAAAGCTTTGAAAACCCGAAGCGGGCAGCAAATAATTTCTAAAATCTAAAAAATCCAAGGGAGTAATAGTTTCAATTATTTCAATCTGGTCAACTAAAATTTTTTGAATTTTTGAAATTCTATCTAATCTTGATATGGCATCGCTAATTTGTCTATCTTGTACCTTTTCTTTGCCAAATAACTTGATAACAGAATTTAAATCATGAATTATTTCTTTAAACCAAAGCTCATAAACCTGATGTATTATAATGAATAACATTTCGTCATGAGCTGGTTTATCAAACTCATTACTTCTCAATTTCTGAGCATCCAGAATTTTATTCAATTGCAAATACTTATCGTAATGTATAGATGAATATTCGTTTTCCATAGTAATTATTTGTTTAATTCAATGCTAAACTTTTAGTCATTTAATATTAAGAAATTTTATTTAACAAATACATTTCCGTAGAAATACATATTAAAAACTTACTAATAATTTTCTAATTAAATAAAATTCGAATCTGTTTATTCAGTTTTAAGGTTTATATTTTAAGGGAATATGCACCACCTTTTTTGTTTCAAAAAAATCTTCTTCAAAATAATTTGATAAATCAAAAACTACAGCTTTTGGAAAATTTTGTAATTCTTCAGTTAGATCGCCCCCTTTTAAATACAAAATTCCATTCTTTAATTCATGGTTATTTTTTTTAGCGATTTTTTTACGAGTCCATTTTACAAAATCATCCATTTGTGTTACTGCCCTACTCACAATAAAGTCAAATTCACCTTTAACTTTTTCTGCACGAATATGTTCAGATTTCACATTTTTTAATCCCAAGGCATCAACTACCTCTTGAACAACTTTAATTTTCTTACCCATTGAATCTGCCAAATAAAAATTACTTTCAGGAAATAAAATGGCTAAAGGGATTCCCGGAAAACCTCCGCCTGTACCAATGTCCAAAATTAATGAACCTGGTTTTAACACCTGTACTTTAGCTATTCCTAAAGAATGAATTATATGGCGAATGTACAATTCATCAATATCCTTCCTTGAAATCACATTGATTTTCAAATTCCAATCATTATATAATTTATCCAATTTTGCAAATTGCTCTGTTTGAATTTCCGTCAATTTTTCAAAATATCGCAATAAATCTTCCATTCTTAGGTTTATTTTATAACAAAAATACATTCATTTTTAACAATTTTTTTCTATTTGCTATTAAAAAACAACTAAATTTGCCAATTGAATTTATTTAACAATAATATCAAAATAAAAGTTTATGCAAACTATAAAATTTTTAACCAGAGATAATACCAAATTTTTCAGGACATTAAATAAAAGAGTTAACAATTATTTTAAAGAAAATAATATTCGAAGAACTGGAAATTGGAAACTATATGGCAAAGCAATTGTAATGTTTGCATTGCTAATAGTTCCCTTAGTTTTAATTTTTACCTTAGATTTACCCGGTTGGGCTCAAATTATCTGTATGATTACAATTGGCATTGGAATGGCAGGTGTTGGGATGAATGTGATGCACGATGCCAATCATGAATCTTTTTCAAGTAAAAAATGGGTGAACAAATTGATGGGTAGCAGTATTTATATTCTTGCTGGAAACGATTATAATTGGAAAGTGCAACATAATGTTTTACATCATACTTACACAAATATTCAAGGCCATGATGAAGATATTGATGCAGGTAGAATAATCAGGTTTTCTAAACATGCAAAGTGGTTTAAAATTCATAAATACCAAAAATATTATTCATTTTTATTGTATGGATTATTAACTATGAACTGGGCTATTACAACCGATTTCAAACAATCATATCAATATTTAAAAAAGAAATTATCCTATGGTAAGTTCCCTAATCCGGCTACTCAATGGACAAAATTAATTATTGGAAAAATAATTTATTATACTTTATGGGTTGCTTTACCGCTGTATTTAGGATTTGCATGGTGGCAAGTTTTGATTGGTTTTTTCATTATGCATTATACTGCAGGAATAATTTTAAGTGTAGTTTTTCAGTTAGCACATGTTATGCCTAATACAGAAATGCCTAAACCTGATGATGATGGTAACATGAAAAATACCTGGGCTATTCATCAATTATATACAACATCTAATTTTGCTCCCAAAAGCTGGTTGGTTGGATTTTTTACAGGTGGATTAAATTATCAGGTTGAACATCATCTTTTCTCCCATATCAGCCATATTCATTATAAAAAAATTGCGAAAATTGTAAAAGAAACTGCTAAAGAGTTTAGCCTGCCTTACAATGAATATAAAACTATGAGGAAAGCAATTATTGAGCATTACAATCAATTAAATGTCTTAGGCAAAAAACCCGCATTGGCATAGAAAGCTAGAACGTAGTGGCACAGCGTTTCCACAATTAAATTAAAAGATTACACAAAAACAAATCATGTTAGAACATTTATCGGACAGAATTAACAATCTGCCAACATCTCAGACTTTAGCCATGGCAGCAAAAGCAAGAGAATTAAAAGAACAAGGAAAAGATATTATAGGATTGAGTTTAGGGGAACCTGATTTTAACACACCTGACTTCATAAAGGATGCTGCAATTCAAGCAATTAACGATAATTATAATTCCTATTCACCGGTAAACGGTTACGCGGAATTAAGAGAAGCTATTTGTCGAAAATTTCAACGGGATAACAATATTACTTATATTCCAAATCAAATAGTAGTATCAACAGGGGCAAAACAATCCATTGCCAATGTTGCACAGGTATTGTTAAATCCAGGTGATGAAGTATTACTTCCAGCACCTTATTGGGTAAGTTATTCTGCAATAGCAATACTCTCTGAAGCTACTTTTGTTGAAATTCCTTCAACCATTGAAACGGATTTTAAAATAACTCCAGAGCAATTAGAGGCTGCAATTACCCCAAAGACAAAATTGATTTTCTTCAACTCTCCCAACAATCCAAGTGGGACTGTTTTTTCTGAGGAGGAATTTAGAGCTTTGGCTAAAGTATTGGAAAAATACCCAAATATTTACATCATTTCCGATGAAATATATGAGCATATCAATTATGGCACGCCTAACTTTAGTTTTGCAGCTATTGAAAATATGTATGACAGAACTATTACCGTAAATGGTGTAGCAAAGGCTTTTGCCATGACCGGGTGGAGAATTGGCTATATTGGTGCTCCTGAATGGATTGCCAAAGCCTGTACCAAAATGCAGGGACAAATTACTTCAGGTGCGAATTGTATAGCACAGAGAGCTACTATAACAGCCTTAGATGCTCCTGTTTCTAAGATCCAATATATGGTTGATGAATTTAAAATTAGAAGAGATTTGATTTTGGATTTATTGGGTAAAATTAAAGGAATTGAAACAAATATCGCCCAAGGTGCATTTTATGTTTTTCCTGATGTTTCCTATTATTTTGGAAAAACAATACAGGGTAAAACTATAAATTCAGCTTCAGATTTTGCGATGCTTTTATTGGAAAAAGCAAATGTTGCAACGGTTACCGGTGAAGCATTTGGCGCTCCGGATTGTATTAGAATTTCTTATGCGGCTTCTCAGGAAAACATTATTGAAGCTATAAAAAGAATATCAAATGTATTAGGATAAAATATCTTAAATAACAACAATTTGAAAGGGTATGATTTAATAAATCATCCCTTTTTTTTGACAATTGTGGGATTATGAGTTTCAAAGTAACTTTCAAAACCCGATGGTCAGATTTTGACCCTAACAATCATATGCGACATACAGCATATAATGATTACGCAGCAGAATCAAGAGTTCGGTTTTTTAGCGAAAATGGATTGTCATTGTCAGAATTTCGCAAACAACATATTGGCCCTGTCTTATTTAGTGAAAATACCATGTTCTATCGTGAAATTAGTATAAGCGAAGACATAACAGTAGA
>JAUXGV010000197.1 GCA_030621915.1 Flavobacteriaceae bacterium | reverse complement strand
GTATCTCTTTTGGGAATAAAATTTCCATGATAATAAGCTATGTTTCCATCAGCATCTGCATATACTGTATTATTAGATGAATTAGTTCTGATATCCATCATTTTATAAAACTCATTATGATTCGAGTTTTTAGTTCTTAAAAAGGATTGTTTCAGGGCATTAATCGGACTCCACATCAAAGCGGTTGCAACCCATTTGTCATCATTGGCATGAGTTATCGGGCCATGATGGGTTCTGTAAATCGTAAAATCCCGTTCTTTAATTCCTGTATCAGACTTATATTTTATACTCACTTTATTAGAATCGACAGCTCTCATTTCATCACCATACTTATAAAAATGGCCTTTTTCATTTTTTTCAATGATTTCCTCAAATTCATCTATCATGTCCGTTCCTGTTGAAGTATGCATCCATCCCGTTTTCTCATTAAATCCTTGATAAACGAAAAATTGTCCCCATGTTACGGCCCCATAGGCATTCAGGCCTTCTTTACTTATCACGTGGGCTTCCCCTCTAAAAAAGAACGAAGTGTGAGGGTTAATAAGGAGCATAGCATCTCCTGACTTTGTAAGTTTACCTGAAATTGCAAATCCATTAGATCCTCTGGGTTCGTCATCTTTCAGCCTGATCAATCCATCATTCAAGCTTATTGATTTATCAATTGGATCCTTATTATAAAAGTCTCTAATTTTTCTTGTTGAAACCCTTTCAATGTCCCCTCCAATAGACCCTTCACTAAAATACATGGGCATCCAGGGCTCAAAGTGTGCTAATAATTTTGGCTTTACTTGGGGATGTGTGAATAAATAATAATTGATTCCATCTGCGAAAGCCATGCATAATTTTTTTAGCCATGCAGGGCTATTTTCATATTTTTCAATGGCTTCATTTTTGGTCATATAGAGCCTGGCTCTCAAATCACTATATAACGCTTTTTCGCCTTCCACTTCCGAAAGTCTGCCGATTGCCCATATATAATTTCTTTCAACTCTATTAAAATCATCTTCACATTGGGTGTATAAAAATCCAAATACAGCATCTGCATCTGTATCACCATAGATATGGGGCACCCCAAAATCATCTCTTATTATTTCAGTGTTTAAAGTGTGCTTTTCCCAACGTTCCTTTTCTGTAATAATTTTGGGATTGGTTTCTTCAGGAGCACAATTAAATAGTATAAAAATCAGAAAAAGATAAATTCGATACATATTTGATTTTATCAATCGAAGATACATAAAAAAGCGAAAGTTGAATGGAACCATGGTTTTTTCAAAAGAAAACCACTTTTAAAATAAGAATTGGAACTTATTTGTGATTTGCTTCGCGATAGTTGTTTTGATTCTATATTTTGATTCCTTCTTCTCTAGGAATGGCAATTTTAGAAGAATCCTTGAGCATCCTGATTCTTAAAACTATGGAAGAACCAAGAATTCCATTGATCAAATAAATCCTTTTTCTTTAGCGGCGGAAATCAAGGCTCTATCGTCTAAGTTTTTAACACCAAATATATCTTTTAATACACGTTTCCTCTTTTCAATGCCTGCCATTGACATAGGTATTAAATTGGGCAAATCTTTTGTTTTATAACCATTGGACAGTTCATAAATTATTTTTCGATCTCTGGCATCAATCATATGTCCCATATTAATTTGTTGGCGAATGGCCGTTAATATAGATAGACTATAATAGGGAGGTGTATGGGTAACTTCCTTGATAGCTTCCAGCAATACCTCAGAATCCAAATCATTCTTGATCAAAAATGCATCCGGATCCATACTTTTAATAATATTGGAAATTCTAAATTTATCTGTAAGCATGGTAGCCACAATAATTACCGAATCCGGCATGAGGCTTCTGATCTCAATACCCAAATCTTCTCCTGATAATAAATTTCCATTTCCCGAACCAGGTAATTGAATATCAAGAAAAAACATCTGACGCGTTTTCATTTGAGAAGCTTCCAAAATACTTTCATGAGCATCATCCAAATTATTGACAATACGAATTGGATCAAAATTCAAATCCTTATCAGAGTCTCGTATTTTCTCCAAAGCACTTTTATAGGCAATGGAAGTAAGTGGATGATCTTCAATGATCAATACCGAATAGGCTTTTTTCATAATATTTCATTAATAGGGAATGAATATATTGATACTGGTACCTTCTTTTTGATTTGAATTTAGTTTAAATTCTCCATTAATATTTTTAGTTCTTGTTTGGATATTTTTCAATCCTATTCCTTTTCTTTTTTTTCGGGCATCAAATCCTTTTCCATTATCGGAAATTGTTAATTTAATCAAATTATTTTCGATGACAAAGCTTACATGTACCAAACTTGCTTCAGCATATTTGTTAATATTTTGAAGGGCTTCTTGAATGATGCGGTAACAATTGATCTTAATCTGATCATTGATATCAAACCAGATAATGGTTTTATCATAAGCAAGCTTATATTCAAAATTACCAGTTTTGCTTTGTTTTGAAATCATTTCATCTATGATAGTGATAAAATTTAAATCAGATGAAAATTGCTCGTTTTTTAATTCATGAGAAATATTTCTTATTTCCCTTTCAATATCCTGTAATTCGTTGATAAATTCATTTTGTTTATGGATGGTTACCTCATCCGCTTTGATGCTTAAAAAGCCCATTCCCATTCGGGTACCAAATATTCTGCTTAAAACTCCGTCGTGCAGATCGGCCGAAATTCTTTGACGTTCATTGAGTTTACCCTCCTCCAGTTTTGATTGTTGTTTGAGCATCAATCTTAAAATTTCTTCATTGGCTTTTTGTTGTTCTTTTTCCAGCATCAGCTTCTTATTTTTTACACGTTGAATTCTCAATATATACAACAGGCTCAATACTACCATTGCTAAAGAACCTCCAAGGATCAACCTTTGTTTTTGCAAAGACAATTTTTCAGTTTTTTCAATATATTCATTTGTTTCGAAGCGGATTCTGGTAAATTTATTTCGCTGTTTACGTTCTTCAATTAGTAAACTGTCACTTAAAGCCACATAAGCATTCAAATAGCTTTTGGCTTTTTTAGCATCCAAAGTTGACAGCAATTGTAAAGCGACAAGTTTGTCTCTATTATTGTCAATCATTGAAGATAATTGACTCGCTTTTTTAATCAAGCCTATTGCTTTTAATGTGTCCTTTTTAAAAATAAAATACTCTGCTAAGTGTAAATTACTGCTTATAATTCCTGAGACATAATTCAAACTATCTCTAATCTTTAATGCTTTATTAAGATCATTCTCAGTATTGGTAGAATCCCCATTTAAAAATTCATTATAAGCCAAGTTATCAATTAACCTAGCATAATTATTAATATTTTGATTCTTTAAATTTTCATTGTTTAGTCCTTCTTTAAAATTTTCAATAGCCTTTTTATAATTTTTTTTATTCTGAAAGACTACTCCCAGGTTATTTAAACTGCTTGCTCTAAAAGTTCTTTTATTTTCAACCATCATTAAAATTTCCAATGCCTTTTTATGATAAACTATCGCCTCATCATATTCTTTTAATTCATTATAAACAACACCTAAAAGGTTGTAACAGAAATAAATATTTAAATTCTTATCTATTTTTTTAAACTTTTCAATGGCTTGAAAACTCAGGATTTCACTTCCCGTATAATCCTTAATGTTTTTTTGAATGATGGACATATTGTACAACATTCTTCCCTCATTATATTCATGATTAATGGATTGAAAATATTTTAATGCTTGTTGAAAATGGAAATAGGCATCATTTATCACTTCATTTTCTGAAAAATACATTCCATAGTAGGAATGTACCAAACCAATACGATAATTATCATTTAATTTATTTGAATAATCTAGTGCCTCTTTACCTACTTTAAGAAAAAAAATACTGTCTTTTATTCTAAAAGCTTGATAAGCTATTTTGACCAAATATTTGTTCTGAATTGAATCAATTTTTTGATTTTTATTTAAATGATAAGCCCTTTCTAATAATTCCTTTCTTTGTTTTAAACCTTGACTTTTTGATTTATCAATCCAAGTGATAACGCTATCGGTTTTACTGGATTCAGTTCCGAATGAATTAGAATTGGCTTGTTTGCAAGAGTATTCTAAAAATACTAAAACAATCAGAAAAATAATTTGATGGTTATATCGATATTCAATAAATTTTTTATTCAATTTTGTGGTATCTAAAAACAAAACTAAAGAAAAATCCTTAAACAAAATTGTTTAAGGATTTTTCCTATAGAATTTAGGGAACTGCATATAAGGCTTAACCTTCATCGATATCCAGTGGTGTGTCTTGATCCCCGTTACTCAACATTTCTTGTTTTTCTGCTTCAATGCCTTCTTCCACCGAAGTGTCGGCTGTACAAGAAGCCAACAAGTTCATTGCAATAAATAGCACTAATAAATACTTTTTGATTTTCATAATTAATGGTTTTAAATGTTTGACAAATTTTTTGGAGCAGGACCCTAGCCGAACTATAAAATGTACACATTGAAAGCATTAGAATAAGATGGTAATTCACTAATGCTTAGATAAGAATCTTCTAATATAAAATAAAGTTAATATTGTTTGAGGGGCTAAAAAAGCATTTGAAGCAAGCTTTAGGGAAAGCACTATTTACAGAAGTAAAATGATAAATTATACGAGGGAAATGTAATCTTCGATGATATTATAAATTAGATTAGAAATTGAAAAATGTATTTAGTAAAAAAATTCTCAATACATTTTTGCATTCAAATAAAGAATTTATTGAAACCAACTATCCTCGAGGCAGACAGACTGTGTCGAGGAATTCTTCTCGATTAAAGTCAATTCAAATACCTATAAGAATATTGAGACAAATTATCTTTTATATATTTAATATTATCAATATATGTTTTGGTGAAGGGAATATTGTGACTGCTATTTTTAAGGCTACAAACATATTTTCCAAACTGTATACGCGAAACATAATCTTCATTAATTATATAACTTTTGTGAATTCTTAAAAACTGGTTTGGCAGTAGTTCTTCATAAACTTTGAGTGTTTTATATGCACTGATGACTTTGCCATTGTTCATATAAAAATCTGTAGTATTATTGTCGGCCTTTAAAAAAAGTATCTTATTTGTTCTTAAATATTGAAAATCCTGATAAGACTTTAAACAAATAGATTTTTTATTCGTGACAGGATTTTTTTTTTGATAAATTAGAATGGACTTTCTAATATCAAGATCGGACAGGGGATT
>JAUXGV010000247.1 GCA_030621915.1 Flavobacteriaceae bacterium | reverse complement strand
TGAAAGATCTGAGCTTGCTAATTTGGCCAATGAATTATTATAGAGAATAAACTACCTCGACGCAGAGTATACAAGGTATTAATTAGAGTTTGCTATGCAAACATCCTAATTTTCCGATCCGCCTTTGGCGGAGAATTAAACCACACCTTCTCGTCCGCCGATTCCGCCATAGGCGGAGAATGAGGATTAACAATATTTTTTCTGTTACATTTTTGTTTTTGATTCGTCTTATTAAAAACCAAAATTATAAATAAATGAAAAAATTAGCATTTCTTCTATCCATAGTAGTATTAACATCATGTGCATCACAAACATCTTTTAATACTTTTTATAAAAATAATAATGAACATTCTGATTTTTCAATGGGATTAAATAGTTCCTTAATTGCAAGCTTTTTATCAGATGACGATGAGGACGTAAAAGAATTATTGAAAAAAGCCAAGCATGTAAGAGTTATGGTTTTTTCTGATGATGCGGAGCATATGAATTCGAAATTTAATAAATTCATCAACCGTTCTAAATTTGACAAATTGGTGAAAGTTAAAGAAGATGATGATAATATAAGCTTGTTTACAATTGATGAAGCAGATAAAATCAAAGAAATAGTTGTTCAAATATCTACAGGTGATGAATTGGTATTATTAGGGTTAAAAACTAATTTAACTCATGAGGATTTGGCCGAATTATTTAAAGAAAATGATATTTCATTTAATTAAATATTTCTAGTTTCATTATAAATCTCTAGTTCAAAGTTAGATTAAGTTACAGCTACTTTACGAATCATATTTGAAAGTAATCTTGGAAAAAATCGTTTGATATAAATTGCGAGTACCACTTTAGCACCACCAATTATAACTTCTTGCTTTTTTCTTGAAATTGCTTTCAAAACTTTTTTTGCAAAAACATCCGGATGCATGCCATTTGCTGTTGCCCTGTCTGTTGTATTTTGTTTAGTACCATCCGCTTTCAATGCATTTTTCGAAATATCAGTATTGATAAAACCTGGGCAAACCAAAGTCACGTCAATATTATTATCGTAAACCTCAGATCGAAGACTATCAAAAAAACCATGTAAAGCGTGCTTTGAGGCGGCGTATGACGATCGCAAGGGAGTTCCTATTTTTCCGGTAATACTGGATATAGTTACGATATGACCTTTGTTTTTATTTACAAAATGCGGTAACAAATCCTTTGTCAAAGCGATAGTTCCAAAATAATTGATGTCAAATAATTTTTGATCCACTTTTAAATCTGTGTCAATTACCAAGGATCGCTGACTAATTCCACCGTTATTGATCAAAATATCAATCTCATCAAAAAAATTTAAAGCTGTAGAAACTTTTTCAGAAAAAGACACAAAGTCTGATAAATCCAAAGGTAATATTTTCACCTTATTTGAATCCTTACATAGATTTTTTACCTCATTTAAATTTTTTTCATTTCTTGCCGATAAGATCAAATTGGCATCTTGATTTGAAAAAGCCAATGCCATTGCCTTGCCTATCCCCGAAGAGGCGCCTGTAATCCAAATAGTTTTATTTTGAAAATTCATATTTTATGAAATATTTTGGGCTTAAAATTATAACTTTAAATTAACTTTGAAAAAATATTTTTTATGACCCAAAGATTCTTCATTTTCGTTTTTTTAGCACCCCTCTTTCTGTATTCTCAACATTCCGTCAAAGGAAAAATAGACCAGGGTGAAAATTTTTCATGGGTATTATTGTACAAGATTAAAGATGGTAAACAAATTTATATTGACAATGCTGATGTTAAAAACAATCAATTCGAATTTACCATTTCTGAAAATGAAATTCCTGGTATTTATAGGGTGTTTTATCAAATAGAAAATCAATTATACATTGAATTTATTTATAATAAGGAAAACATAGATTTTGTATTTAACCCAAATGATCCTGTTGAGTCTCTTAAATTCAATAGCTCCGCTGAAAACGTATTATATCAAGAGTATTTTAAACAAATAAGTATAAAACAGCAAATTCTAGATTCATTACAAGTTTCATTTTTTAATTCGGAAGATGTGAAACTTGATCAAGAAATAAGTATTTCATATGCAAATAAATTAAATGAACTCAATGCCCTTCAGTTTGATTTTGAGAACCAATCAAAAGAAAAATTGGCTAGTCATATAATTAAAGCCAGTAAACAATTTAATGCTGAAAATCCAATTAAAATTCCAACAGATTATTTAAGTGAAATTAAAAATCATTTTTTTGATGCTGTAGACTTCAATGATTCAATTCTGATTAATTCGACCTTTATCAATGATAAAATTTTTGATTATATATTTTATTTAAATCAAAGTAACGACATGATGGCTTTAAATGAAATGCAAAAGGAATCTATTGATATTGGCTTACCTAAGTTAGATAATTCCATATTAAAAAAGAATATTGAGGAAAGTATTTTGAATCAATATGCGGAAGATCAAAATGGTGAAATGGTGAATTTTATGTTGCAAAATCATTATGGTAAATTACCCCATTCCATGCAGGATATTGCTTTTAAAAACCATATGTTAAGTGAAGTGAAAACTGCCATTGGCAAAAAATCTCCTGATGTGATTTGGGAAGAAAATGGGATTTCAAAAAGTCTGTATAAAACAAATGATTCAAACATATATATCATTGTTTTCTTTAGTTCAGGTTGTCCTCATTGCCAGCAAGAAATGCCTGAATTTCATAAATTTATTCAATCAACTTCAAATATTAAAGTAATAGCCATTGGCTTGGAGGATGAAAAAACCAATTGGGAAAACATGATACAAGATTATTCAAACTTTACCAATATATTAGATTTAGACAAATGGGATAGCTCCAGGGTACAGGATTTTGGTATATCTGCGATTCCCAATTATTTCATTTTAAATAAAGACAAAAACATTATTGCCAAACCCGAAGATCTTGAAGAATTAAAGGGGTATTTTGAATAAACGAACTCATATTAAATATTATATTTGTTGAAAAAAATAGAAAATATGGATGTTGATGAAAAAGAAGAATTGGGATTATTACTGTTAATGGAACAAGTTGACAAATCCTTCTACTTGATTTAGAATTAATCAATTGAGAATT
>JAUXGV010000059.1 GCA_030621915.1 Flavobacteriaceae bacterium | reverse complement strand
CTTACTACAGGATTCGATCTTACTGATAAATTTTATTTAGGGGTTAATGCAACCTATTTTGATGATGAAGGAAGTTTTTATGGAGCAGCTATATACCCTCAATACCAATTATCTGATTCATTTGCTTTAGGACTTCGTGCGGAATATTTCGCTGAAACAGATGGTGGCGTAGGTGCCATTGGAGGTTATGACAGTGATGGTGATGGAAATGTTTTTGACCTAACTTTAACTGGAAATTACAGCATTGGTGATTTAATGATAATTCCTGAATTTAGATTAGACTCTACAAGTGAGGATACTTTTTTAGATAACAATTTGAACCCAACCGGTTCATTAAGCTCGTTTTTAATAGCGGCTGTATATAAATTTTAAAATCAAGATATTATGAAAAAAATTGAAGCAATTATCAGAAAATCAAAATTTACTGCTGTTAAAGAAGCACTACATGATGTGGGTGTTAATTTTTTCTCTTACTGGGATGTAACAGGCCTTGGTAATGAAAAAGAAGGCCATGTTTATCGCGGTGTTAAATATAGCACAAGTGACATTCAACGTAGATATTTATCAATTGTCGTGAATGATGATTTTGAAGATGTAACCCTCAAAGCAATTCTTGAATCCAGTTCAACTGGTGATGTTGGGGATGGAAAAATATTTGTATCTGAAATTAATGATTGTTACAGAATCAGAACGGGAGAAAAAGGTGGTGATACCTTAAAATAATTATTAACAAATTAAAAATTAACAATTTATATTATGGAATTACTTACTATAAATAACGTATGGATGATGATCTGTACAGCATTAGTATTCTTTATGCACATGGGATTTTCGCTTTTGGAAATAGGTTTAACAAGGCAGAAGAACACAATAAACATTTTGTTTAAAAATATATTTATTATTACTGTTGGATTATTACTTTATTGCCTGGTTGGTTTTAACCTAATGTATCCTGGATTTGGAGAGGAATCATCAGGTTTCTTTGGCTTTGCGGGATTTGGATTGGATGCTGTAGCAGCTGCAGATTTGGCTTATAATGAAGGATATACTTATTGGACAGATTTCTTATTTCAAGGTATGTTTGCGGCAACAGCAGCAACTATTGTTTCGGGAGCGGTAGCAGAGCGAATTAAAATTGTACCATTTATGATATTCGTTGTAATATATGTTGGTCTTATTTACCCAATTGCCGGTTCATGGAAATGGGGTGGTGGATTTTTAGACCAATTAGGCTTCTATGACTTTGCGGGGTCGACCTTAGTACATTCCGTTGGAGGATGGGCAGCATTGGTAGCCGTATGGTTATTGGGTGCACGTATCGGGAAATTTGACAAAGATGGTAAACCAAAAGCTATTCCTGGACATAATATTCCATTGGCAACTGCTGGGGTATTAATCCTTTGGTTAGGATGGTTTGGGTTTAACGGTGGATCGGTACTATCAGCCGAACCTGGCGCAACATCATTGGTGTTGGTTACTACTTGTTTAGCAGCAGCAGCAGGTGGTGTAGTAGCATTTTTAGTTTCATTTGCTAAATTTAAAAACCTTGATCTTACCATGTTTTTAAATGGTATTCTTGGTGGTTTGGTTGGAATAACTGCCGGTGCTGATGTTATGAGCCCTACAGATGCATTGATCATTGGGGCCATTGCAGGTGCCATTATTGTATTTGCAGTTTCTCTTATTGACAGAATAAAATTAGACGATCCGGTGGGTGCCATTGCAGTACACTTGGTTTGTGGTATTTGGGGAACTTTAGCCGTTGGTATTTTCTCAAATAACCCTGATCACACTTTCATTACTCAATTAATTGGAGTGGGTGCATATGCCGCAATATGTATAATTTCCACCTTTATCATATTATTTACTTTGAAGAAAACTGTTGGAATCAGAGTTTCTGAAAGAGAAGAATTGGAAGGCCTGGATGCACATGAACATGGAATGAACGCTTATTCTGATTTTAGGATGAACGAACATTAGAAAAATAAATATTTATTAATTAAAGAGGGCTTGTTTCATAAAACAAGCCCTCTTTTTTTATACATTTGATTCTAATAATTCACACTCAATGAGGCTGTATTTTTTAATTTTTATATTTATTCTATCTAGCAACCTTAACCATGCATATATTAATCCAACATGGGGTGCAACTGGTCATAGAACTGTCGGTAAAATTGCTGAAAATCATTTAAGTAAAAAAGCTAAAAAACAAATTAACAAATTATTACAAGGCCAAAGTTTGGCTTTTGTATCAACTTATGGAGATGAAATTAAATCTGATAAAAGATATGCGAAATTTTATTCCTGGCATTATGTAAATTTTCCATTTGACACTAAATATGAAGATTCAGATAAAAACCCAAAAGGTGATATCGTTACAGGTATAAATAATTGTATTGATGTATTAGAAAATGAAAAATCAATTCATGAAGATAAAATATTTTATCTTAAATTTTTAGTTCATTTATTAGGTGATCTGCATCAACCTTTACATGTTGGAAGCTCTGAAGATAAGGGGGGAAATGATATTCATGTAAAATGGTTTGGTCAAGGCTCCAACCTTCATAGGGTATGGGACAGTAATATGATACAGTCCTGGAACATGGGTTATTTAGAACTTGCTTTAAATGCAAAAAACCTTAATAAGCAACAAATTGATGCTATTAAAAAAGGCAATGTTTTAGATTGGACATACGAATCCCAAAACTTAGCTAAAAAAGTGTATAAATCAGTTAGAATAAATGAGAAATTAAGTTATAAATATTCATATAACCATTTTGGACTGGTGCGTTCTCAATTACAAAAGGCCGGGATTCGATTGGCAAAAATATTGAACGACATTTATGGATAGTTTGTTGGTCAATAATGCAAATTCTAACCACAAAAAATAGATTTTAGTCCAGTCAAAAGGTACAAAGAGTCTTACTTATATTTCTTTTTCATTCGTTCTACTGAATCTACCACAATCTCCTTTAATATATCCTGATCAATATCTTGAAGGTTCTTAATATACAAACATGATTTTCCGACTTTATGTTTGCCTAATTTCTTTAGTTGACTTTTGTATTTATCAAATCCGGTAATTACGTAAATTGAGATATTATTTTTTCGAGGTGAGCAGCCTGTTAAAAACATATCTCCCTCTCTACCACTTTCATAAACATAGTGATACTGATCAAAGCCAACAATACTCTCTCCCCACATTTTTGCCTCTTTATTTGTGATTTTTTTCATTATTGACAACAGAGAATGCATATCCTCCTTTTTTTGTGGGTCATCAATCTCGTTTAAAAAATCATCTACACTTAATTCATTGGGTAAGGTTTTATTCTTTGCCATAATAAACGTATAAAGGTTCAAAAAGATTAAGATACGTATTAATTGTTGAAATGTTAAAAAAAATAAAATTTGAGTAATAAATCAGGCAATTGAACGTTCTAAGCATGCATAACTAAATCAATTGCACAATGAAAACGAATATTGTGATTAAAGCGATAGTCATTCTATTATTTTTAAGTTTCACTACGATTAGTGATAACTCTACAAACTCTTCCCTTCATAAAGATTTTGTTTATTTAAAAGAAATGATGCCCAATCTCAGATCAGATTTGAGATATTATGGATCAAATAATTTTGTCGGACAACCTTTAGAAGGGTATAATGCCCCTAAGTGCATTTTGAGCAAAGAAGCGGCGGAAGCTCTTTTTAAAGTTCAAGCTGAATTTGAAAGAATTGGGTTTGGTTTGTTAATTTATGACGCATATCGTCCTCAACAGGCTGTTGATTTCGTAATTGGATGGGCAGAAGATGATAGTGATACCTTAATGAAAGATGATTATTATCCAAATGTTGATAAAAAAGATTTGTTTGAAAAAGGATATATTGCCAGGCAATCAGGCCATAGCAGAGGTAGTACGGTTGATCTAACCATAGTGTCTTTAAAAACCAGGCATATTTTAAACATGGGAAGTCCCTATGACTTATTCGATGAAAAATCCAATATGAATTACCCAAATATCACAAAAAATCAACATGCCTTACGTATGTTATTAAAAAGACGTATGGAAAAACATGGTTTTCAATCATATGAAAAAGAATGGTGGCATTTTACTTTGAAAAATGAACCTTTCCCCAAAACTTATTTTGATTTTCCGATTGAGTAGTCATAAAATAGTTTAGATATATAAATTAAAAATCCCGATGAAAATCGGGATTTTTAATTTATAAATATTTAAGGATTCTAATTTTAATTCATCAAACCATAACTACGTTTGATAAAATCGGTCAATTCTTTTCCTTGTAAAAGATTTTGAGACAATCTTGCCAAATCTAATGCCTGATTGACATATTCATCTCGCTTGCCCTTAGCTTTTAATATTTTTTGCATTAAATCATTATTTGTATTCACAACTAAATTATACATTTCTGGAAAATTTCCCATCCCCATCATTCCACCACCACCAGTTTGCTGCATTTCTTTCATTCTGCGCATGAATTCAGGTTGTGTTATAATAAATGGATTCGATTGAGAGTCCATAGCTTCCAATTGAACTGTATATTTTTCTTTTGGAACAATATCTTCAATAATCGTTTTTAACTTTCCTTGATCCTCATCATTTAATTTTGAAACTTGGTTTTCTTCCTTTTGAATTAATTTATCGATTGAATCCGCATCAACACGGGCAAATTTTACTTTCTCATTTTCAGTTTCCAATTTCTGAATCAAATGAGATACAATTGGCGAATCCAATACCAATACTTCATAACCCTTGGTTCCAGCCTCTTCTATAAAACTATGCTGTTCTTCTTTATTAGTAGCATATAAAATTACCAGATTTCCATCCTTATCAGTTTGAGAAGCTTTAACTTTTTCTTTCAATTCTTCAAAAGTATGATAAGTGTCATTTACGGTAGGGAATAAGGCAAATTTCTGTGCTTTTTCAAAGAATTTTGGTTCTGATAACATTCCATATTCAATAACTATCTTGATATCATTCCATTTTTTCTCAAATTCTTCTCGATCATTTTTAAACAATGAACTTAATTTATCTCCTACTTTTTTAGTAATATAAGAAGCAATTTTCTTAACGGCACCATCAGCCTGCAAGTAACTTCTGGAAACATTTAACGGAATATCGGGTGAATCAATAACACCTCGAAGCATTTGCAAGAATTCCGGTACAATACCTTCAACATTATCTGTTACGTATACCTGATTTTGATATAATTGAATCTTATCTTTTTGCAAATCAATATTTGCAGCCATTTTAGGAAAATATAAAATTCCTGTTAGATTAAAAGGGTAATCTACATTTAAATGAATATTAAATAAAGGCTCCTCAAACTGCATTGGATACAATTCATGGTAAAATTCCTTATAGTCTTCACTTTTTAAATCACCAGGTTGTTTGGTCCAGGCTGGATTCGGGTTGTTAATTACATTATCAACTGTAATCATTTTTTGATCCTCAGTAGTTTCTTTACCTTCCTTGTCCTTTGAAGTTTTTGGTGTATGCTTCGGGTCAGCAACTTCTTTAGTCCCAAACTTTATAGGAACCGGCATGAACTTATTGTATTTTAACAGCAATTCTCTAATCCTACTTTCTTCTAAAAATTCCAAGGAATCTTCAGCTATATGTAAAATGATTTCTGTTCCTCTATCTTTCTTATTGGATTTTTTAAGAGAATATTCTGGTGATCCATCACAAATCCAGTGAGCCGCTTCATCCTCTTCTCTAAAAGACTTTGTATGAATCTCAACTTGACTGGCAACCATGAATGAGGAGTAAAAACCTAATCCAAAATGACCAATGATACCTGAATCATTCTTTTCATCCTTAAATTTTTCTAAAAATTCTTCAGCTCCTGAAAAGGCAATATCATTGATATATTTTTTAACCTCTTCCTTACTCATTCCAATACCCTGATCAATAATATGTAATTTCTTACCTTCCTTATCTAATTTTACTTCTAACTTTATATCATCCCGGTTTCCTTTGAATTCACCAATAGATGCGAGGTGATTTAATTTCAAAGTTGCATCGGTAGCATTTGAGATTAGTTCTCTTAAAAATATTTCATGATCCGAATATAAAAATCTTTTGATCAATGGGAATATATTTTCTACTGCTACATTAATTTTTCCTTTAGCCATAATTATATTATTTTATACTATTTTAATTTATAATTCTCTTTAATCAAAATAAATACCAAAAGAGTAAATGTGACAAGATGACAGAGTTCCGAAAAAGCACCCGTTTAAAGAAATTGAATTATT
This sequence comes from Flavobacteriaceae bacterium, assembly GCA_030621915.1. Taxonomy (GTDB): domain Bacteria; phylum Bacteroidota; class Bacteroidia; order Flavobacteriales; family Flavobacteriaceae; genus Lutimonas. Next base: position 8,908 of record JAUXGV010000059.1, on the reverse strand, counting down.
ATATTGAAAATTATAAACTTCTTTAAATACAAATACTAATTCATTGATACTGATATTTTACCAAATCATTAAAAATCAATTCGATTCCAAAAAAACTTATGACAAATAGCAAATAAAGAGTATTTGTTTACTATTTTTGCGCCGGAATTTAAAATCTAAAAAAAAATAATATTATGGCAATAAAAAAGCAATTTTTAAAATCGAAACCAGTGTGTAAAGTATCCTTCAAATTAAATGCGAAAGATGCCATTGGAGCTAAAACAGTACAAATTGTTGGCGAGTTTAATAACTGGGATCAATCAACTACTCTAATGAACGAGCTTAAATCGGGTGATTTTACACAAACACTCAATTTAGAGCAAAATAAAAATTATCAATTTCGATATTTAATTGATGGTGTAAAATGGAGTAATGAAGTTGAAGCAGACTCGAAAACAGGGAATGAATTTGATGAATTTAACGATGTGATTTCTACATTTAACTAATTCATATAGTTTCTATTATAACTAAAACCTTTACAAAATGTAAAGGTTTTTTTTGTACCCTAACATAAGATTTATAAAATGTTATTCGATGCATAATAAATTAATTTCATTACATTTGAAATTCATGCAATATTCAATAGCCATTCTATGGATATAATTTAATCAATTATTATTTTATATGTATCATTCGAAAATAACGGGTCTAGGTTTTTATGTACCTGAAAATGTGGTTAGCAACGAGCATCTATCCAAATTAATGGATACAACTGATGAATGGATTCAGGAACGAACGGGAATTAAAGAAAGACGCTGGATTGAAGAAGGAAGTGAGGACACTTCGGCAATTATGGGAGCTAAGGCCTCAAAAATCGCTATTGAAAGGGCTGGATTAACTACTGACGATATTGATTTTATTGTATTTGCCACACTAAGCCCCGACTATTACTTCCCTGGTTGTGGAGTACAAATTCAAGAAATGTTAGGCATGAAAACAATAGGAGCCATTGACATAAGAAATCAATGTTCTGGTTTTGTTTACGCCTTGTCAACTGCCGATCAATTTATCAAAACTGGAATGTATAAAAACATTTTAGTAATTGGCTCTGAATATCATTCCAATGGCTTGGATAAAACTACACGAGGAAGAGGAGTGTCTGTAATTTTTGGAGATGGTGCCGGTGCATGTATTCTTTCAAGAACGGAGGATATTAATAAAGGAATTCTTTCTTCTCATTTGCATAGCGAAGGAAAATATGCTGACAAATTAATTGTAAGCTCTCCGAGTATTAAACATTGGGTACCTGAAATTATTGACTCAAGTGGAGAAGATATTTCTTATTTTCCATATATGGATGGAACCTTTGTATTTAAAAATGCAATAGTTCGTTTCAGTGAGGTGATCATGGAAGGATTGTTAGCTAATAATTTATCGGTCAGTGACATAGATTTATTTATTCCGCACCAAGCCAATTTAAGGATTTCTCAATTTGTCCAACATAAATTCAAATTAAGAGATGACCAGGTTTATAATAATATTATGAATTATGGTAATACAACGGCAGCATCCATTATAATTGCTTTAACTGAAACTTGGGAAAAAGGCAAAATTAAAGATAATGACCTCATTGTTTTAGCAGCATTCGGAAGTGGATTTACCTGGGGTAGTGTGGTAATAAGGTGGTGAATTTAAATTCTAAAGCTTTAAGTACATTGCTAAAATAAATCAAGACCATTCTAAATCAGGAATACTTAATTAATTACATATTAGAGATTCAAGTTTTTTTTATTCGCCTGGTGTATTCAATTTGAAAATTAATTCCCGAAATTTTATATTCGTTATTTGGATGTTGGTTCTTTTTTGGTTCTTGAATCTATATAAGTAATTTAAATTTCAAAAATAAACCACCTCGACGCAAGCATAGGAGGTATTAAATTGAGTTTGCTATACAAACAACCTGATTTTCCGATCCGCCTTTGGCGGAGAATTGAACCAAATCTTCTCGTCCGCCGAAGCGAACGCGAAGGAGGATTAAATATCTATGACACTTTATAATCATCATCCCAGTTCTTTACATGAGGTTCACCCAATTTCCCTTCAGTTTTTGCAACTAACATCGATACAGTTGCATCACCAGTAACATTCACTACCGTTCTGCACATATCTAATGGTCGATCAATGGCAAAAATTAATGCCAATCCTGCCTCAGGAATTCCAGCCTGAGCCAAAACTATAACCAACATCACCATCCCAGCACCAGGAACGGCCGCCGATCCAATACTTGCCAATGTAGCTGTAGCTACGATTCCTAATTGAACACCAAAAGACAAATCCATCCCAAAAGCCTGAGCAATAAAAACTGCTGCCACGGCTTGATATAAACTTGTACCATCCATATTGATGGTAGCTCCTATTGGAAGTACAAAACTAGAAACCTCTTCCTCAACACCTAAATGTTCATGAACCCTTTCCATAGTTACCGGTAATGTTGCTGCACTTGAACTGGTTGAAAAGGCCAATAATTGAGCCGGAGAAATTCCATTCATAAAGAATTTTGGTTTCTTTCCTGTAAAAATATATACCAATACGATATAAAAAATAATCATTAATAACAGTCCAAAGAGAACTGTCATTGCATACCAACCCAACGCTTTAAACAGATCAGTACTTGGGGATTCAACAATCAGAGCTGCCAATAAAGCAAAAACACCATAGGGCGCTGCCAACATAATCAAATCAATCATTTTTAAAATCACTTCATTAAATCCATCAAAAAAATCTTTAACCGGCTTTGATTTACTCTCTGGAATCAAAATCAACCCTATTCCAAAAAATATAGCAAAGAAAATTACCTGCAACATATTCTTATTCTCACCAGCAGCACCAATAATATTATTTGGTACAAGATCAACCAAGGCCTGCAAAGGTCCACTCTCTTTCTGACTGGCGGCTTGATCTTTATATTTTTGGGTATTACCAGAATAATTACCCACAAGTTCTGTTCTGGTTTTTTCTGTAATTGAATTCCCTGGTTTTACAACATTAACCAATATCAATCCAATACTAACAGCCACTAATGTTGTTAATATGTATATCAAAACAGTTTTACCCCCCATTTTTGAAAGTTTGGAAATATCTTTTAAATCAGAAACTCCTTTAATCAAGGATCCCAAAATTAGCGGTACTGCGATCAGTTTTAATGAATTGATAAAAATTGTACCAAAGGGCTTTACCCAATCCTGAACAATTTCTTTACCTCCTTCAAATGACGACATTAAAATTCCTAATAAAACTCCAAGAGCCATTCCTATTAAAATTTTCCAATGCAATGCTAATTTTTTCATTTTCTAAAAGTTTGTCGAAAGATAATAAATATTGTATTTTTATCTCAACATAGTTAATAACTTAAAATATAGGAAATGAGTAGTATTTTAGATTTATTGAATAGTAGCATGGGCAAAGAACTTATTAATGGAGCAAGTACGCAAATGGGTTTGGATAAGGGCAGTGCTATGTCAGCAATTGGAGCAGCCATGCCATTGATTTTAGGAGCCATGAAAAATAACACATCTACTTCAAATGGAGCTGAAGGCCTGTTAAATGCCCTAAGAAAGCCTAATCATAATGGAAGCATGATGGATAACTTAGGAAGTATTTTAGGTGGAGATAATATTGATGAGAATGTAATGACAGACGGTGGCAATATTCTTGGACATGTTTTTGGTGGTCAGGAAAATAATGCAGCAAGTGCCATTAGCAAATCCAGTGGAATTGATCTAAACGCAGCAATGAATATTATGAAAGTTGCAGCTCCATTTGTAATGAGCTACTTAGGTAAAGAATCAAAGAACAACAACATTTCTGATCAAGGAGGAATAAGTGATTTACTTGGTAATTTATTAGGCAATGATGGTGGTACCAGTCAGGACATGGCATCTAAACTACAGGATTTTGATAACAATGACTTCTCTATTGACGATATAGCAGGATTAATGAATGGTGGAGGTAAAAGTGGCGATATACTAGGAACTTTGGGTAAACTATTTGGTTAAAAACTGATTGAATTGGGTTGTTGACGTTGAAATTGATATTTTATAAATTCAATTTGAAAAATATTTGGCAATTTTCCGATAATTATTTTACTTTTGCCACAATTATTTTTACATGGAAAAATTAAAACAACGTTGGGGTATTGAATCCAACTTTCAGGTTATAATTATTTTTATAGTTTTTGCAATCAATGGTTCCTTGGCGGTATACCTAACAAACCCTATTACTAATTTGATTGGTATTTCAAAAGAAACAACGCCTCTACTACTCTATTGGCCCATCAGAATATTGGTGATTTTTATTGTTTATCAAATAACTTTGGTTATTGTTGGGACTATATTTGGACAAAAAAAGTTTTTCTGGAATATGGAAAAAAAAATGCTACAACGAATAGGTTTTGCAAGATTTTTTAAATAGTATTTTTTTTCTTCCACTTATAAACATAGAGCCACGTTAAGGTAAAAGATGGGAAAAAATCAAGTCCGGGAATCGCTTCTTCAATAAAAGAAATCAGCCCACCAATTTTACCAATATTTCCTTTATAGAGCTTGATCATTAAAAATGCCGATAATGGCGCCCAAATTATATCAATGGGTGGAAAAACTATAGAAATCATACCAATTGCATCAAAAATCAAACTTAAGAGTAACATATTTCTGCTAGAATATTTTCCATCTTCGGAACTCATTCTTTAATTTTGGATTTGTATTTCTTTACAAACTTGTCCAATTTTGGATTAATCACTGCGCGGCAATAACCTTCATTTTTATTATTATTATAATAATTTTTATGGTAATCTTCGGCAAAGTAGAATTTATCAATTCTTGTAATTTCGGTAACTATTTTATCTTCATAAACCTTTTCCAATTCTAATTGCTCGATCATTAACTGAGCCTCTTTTTTTTGATCTTTATCATGATAATAAATTGCAGAACGATACTGAGTACCCACATCATTCCCTTGTCGATTTAGAGTAGTCGGGTCATGTGTATAAAAAAATATTTCCAAGAGCTCCCTATAACTAACAATTTCGGGATTATAGGATATTTGAATTACTTCAGCATGTCCGGTAAATCCTGTGCATACTTCGTTATAAGTAGGGTTTTCAGTTTTGCCCCCCGTATAACCTGGTATCACAGTTTTAACACCCTTTAATTGCTGAAAAATTGCCTCAGTACACCAAAAACAGCCATTACCAAACGTTGCTACAGCTATATTATCTTCCATAATATTGTTAATTTCTATTCTTTTATCTATTGCTTTTTGAGCGAAGAAAAAAAATGATAATATTGTTACAATGACTGCTAATGTAAGTTTTTTATTCATATTTTATGTTTGCTTTTAAGTCGAAATATTATATAAATCTTTACACTCAATATTAAATCTTCAAATTATTTAATACTTTAATTACAATCTCCAACATTTCATCGGTAAAATCCAGATGGGTAACCATGCGCAATTTACCATTTCCCATGGAACTGATTAAAATCTTTTCACGTTGCAATGATTCAATAAACTTTTGATCATCCAATTCATCAATCAAATTAAAAATGACAATATTAGTCTCTATAGGTTCCACCTTTTTAATGTATGGGTTTCGGTTAAGGACTTCACCTAAATAACTAGCCCTTTGATGATCATCCGCTAGCCTTTCAATATGATGATCCAGAGCATAAATTCCGGCTGCTGCCATATAACCTACCTGACACATGGCACCTCCAAATAATTTACGAATCTTTTTTGCCTTTTGCATATGATCATTTGAACCCAACAAAACAGATCCAATGGGAGCACCCAGGCTTTTTGAAAAGCAAATGGAAATTGTATCAAATAATTCTCCGTATTGTTTTGGCATCTCATTCTTTACAACCATAGCATTGAATAATCTTGCTCCATCCCAATGGTAAGCCAAATTATTTTCATCACAAACACTTTTGATTCTAATCAACTCATTAATATTCCAACATGCACCACCCCCTTTATTGGTTGTGTTTTCTACCGCTACCAGCCTAGTTTCCGCAATATGAATGCTATCTGGGTTAATATATTGCCTTACTTGTTCAGCCGTAAACATTCCGCGATCCCCATCAATTAATGCGCATGAAACTCCTGAATTGAATGAAACCCCTCCTCCTTCAAAATTATAAATATGAGCCCATTTGTCTGAAATCAATTGCTGACCCGGCTGGGTATGGATTTTCACTGCGGTTTGATTCGCCATAGTTCCTGAAGGGAAAAAAAGTGCACTTTCCATACCAAAGAGTTTCGCCAATTTATCTTGTAAAAAAATAACTGTTGGATCCCCATCAAAAACATCATTTCCAACTTTTGCCGACATCATAAATTTCAACATTTCCGACGTTGGTTTTGTAAAAGTGTCACTAATTAAATTTATTTCCATAATTTCAATTTGAAAGTCTATTTTTGCAATATGATTACATCCGAACAAATTAAAGATCTGACGGAACGCATTGGCAAGTTAAAGAGCTATTTGCAAATAGACAATAAAAACATTGAGATTTCCAATGAAGAAGAAAAAGCCTCTGATCCAAACTTTTGGAACAATTCGAAAGAAGCCGAAATTTTAATGAAATCCTTAAGAGAAAAAAAGAAATGGGTTGAAGATTATAATACGGCAAGAACGGAAATTGAGGATTTAAACGTATTGTATGATTTTTTTAGTGAAGGAGATGCTTCTGAACAAGAAATTGAGCAACATTTTTCAAAATCTTTGGCATTACTCGAGTCTCTTGAATTTAAAAACATGCTTTCTGACGAAGGCGACAATTTAAGCGCAGTTATACAAATAACAGCTGGTGCTGGTGGAACAGAAAGTTGTGACTGGGCTCAAATGTTGATGCGAATGTATATGATGTGGAGCGAAAAGCAAGGCTATAAAATTAAAGAACTTAATTATCAGTCAGGTGATGTTGCTGGTATTAAAACAGTTACACTAGAAATAGATGGAGAATATGGCTTTGGATATCTCAAAGGTGAAAATGGGGTACATCGATTGGTAAGAATTTCTCCATTTGATAGCAATGCCAAACGACATACCAGTTTCGCATCTGTTTATGTATATCCATTAGCAGATGATAGCATTGAAATAGATATCAACCCAGGAGATATTACCTGGGATACGTTTAGAAGCTCTGGGGCGGGTGGACAAAGTGTGAATAAAATTGAAAGTGCTGTACGATTAAAGCATGCACCATCTGGGCTTATCATTGAAAATCAGGAATCAAGATCACAACTTGAAAATAAAACCAGGGCACTCAAACTATTAAAATCTCAATTATACGAACTCGAATTACAAAAACAACGTGAAAAACGAGACAGTATTGAGTCCAATAAAATGAAAATTGATTTCGGATCTCAAATCAGAAACTATGTGATGCACCCCTATAAATTGGTGAAGGATGTACGTACCTTACACGAAACAGGCAATGTTGATGCCGTAATGGATGGTGACTTAGATGGATTTATTAAAGCCTTTCTCATGGCTGGTGGACAAAAAAATGAAGAAGATACATTATGAAATACAATATAAACACCATTGTATTTGATTTAGGAGGGGTTTTGGTCGATTGGAATCCTGAATATGTTTATCGCAAAGTTTTTGAAGATGATCAGGAAAAAGTTGATTGGTTTTTAAATAATATTTGTACCTCTGAATGGAATATAGAGCAAGATGCAGGAAGAACCTTAAATGAAGCCACGGAACTTCTTGTAAATAAATATCCTGAATATGAAACCTGGATTAGAATTTATTATGACAGATGGGAAGATATGTTGGCAGGTGTTATTCGAGAAACTGAAGAAATCTTGAATCAATTAAAGAAAAGTAATGCATATCGATTGATCGCTTTAACTAACTGGAGTGCTGAAACCTTTCCCATAGCTTTAAAAAGATTCTCCTTTTTAAAGCAATTCGAAGGAATCATAGTTTCCGGAACAGAAAAAACAAGAAAGCCCTTTCCAGAAATTTATCAAACATTAATTGAGAGATATCACTTAACTCCTGAAAATTGCATTTTTATAGATGATAATTTAGAAAATGTAATTGCCGCTGAAAAATTAAATATAAACGGAATTCATTTCAAATCTGCTGAACAATTAAAAAAGGAATTAATAAATTACAATATTGATTTGAAATAACAATGATCCTATTGATTTTTGTCAACAAATTGACAGCTAACGTCTAGGTGAGGGACATTTAGTTTTGCCTCTAGTTACTCTAACCGATGCATGAGAAAAAATGATTGTAGAATCATTAGTATATTTGAAAATAGTTTTGAAAAAATAGAAATTCCATCATTGATCATTCAGGTAATTTCTGGAATTTTGGATGTCAATTTTATATCGGCCATTTTTAAATTGGTTTGATTTCTCTTACAAAATTTCTACTTTAATTAGTTTAAACCTAATTTTATTAGCGCTTACAATTGCTCTGACAATTCATGCAAGATTTGTAATTATTCTTAAATTGGACAATTATAAAATATCATTATTAGCAAGTCATATTATTGCTTTCACAATTATTGGAATTATTTTTTTAGTAATCAGGCTTAATTTTAGATTGGGCTCCATTTTTTTAAAAAAACATACTTTTTTTATTAAAAAATCTATCATAGATAAATCTTATAGTTAATATCTTTATTTCTGATATTCATAAATTTACAAAGATTAACTAAAGTTTTAGATTAATATTAAATTTTATTGAAACAAAAATACAATCAAGTCAATTTTTTATCGATTATCAATCAAATATCAATTCTAAGCTATCAATTTTTGCAAGAATAAATCGACTTGCCCCTACCTATAGGGCAAGAATTTTAAAAATATTCAATCCCGAATTCATTGAATTATTTCATAA
>JAUXGV010000081.1 GCA_030621915.1 Flavobacteriaceae bacterium | reverse complement strand
AAAGATTGCCTTATCTCTTCGCTACCCACATCAGTTGCCGTACCTGCTAACCAGGCATATGGTGAAATCTTAAAACTCCAATCTTTTCGTTTTGATTGATCGATAAATTCTGTATTAGACGTACCAAGATCTTCATTTTTCTCTTCTTCTTTTTCCTGAGAAAAAATAATAGTGAAATTAAAAATAATGGTAATTGTAAGAATGGTTTTTATTAGTTTCATTTTTAATATGATTCAAATATTAACTATAAAAGTAAAAATAAATGAAGTTCTAAACAATTAAAACAACACCATACTTTTGAATTAATGTTTCTGAGAATTAGGTGTCAAACTGTTCTTGTTGAGCAAATACTGCTATAGGATTTGGAACAAAAAGCAAACCTATTACAATTAAGTTAATAGCAAAAAAAATTGCTTGTAAGTCATTTGCATTTTTAAGCTTGAGTTATTTCATGTGTTTATATTTATTGTTTTTATCCGTCACATGCTGCCTGCCTGCCGAAGGCAGGTTCGCTATTAATCATTCCCTTGGGTGATAAAGTCTTTAGCATGCTCGTTTCATGTGACTAAATCAAAAATAATGATTTTATAATGGATAATTGGAATTTTATTATCAAGTAGATATAGAAACATGATAAAATTGCCATTGAATGAAAATTAACTACTAGTGTTAAGTCAAGTATGAGATTTCGGGTAAGTCGAAGTAATTTTGGAATTTTGAAAAGATAAAAAAAATAAGCATAGCCTTAGCTACGTGAGTCTTTTTTTAGCAAAGCAAAAAACAAAAAGAACAAGGCTTGGCCCTAAAGATTATGCTTGACTTGACACTAGAGCTTATGAAAATAAAGATGATGATATATAGACGTATATAAGAAATATGCCCAAAATGACGAATTATTTTGAATAAAAAGATTAGTACATTTAAACTTCAGTATTTTTATCCAAAAAATCTGTTGGACTTATTCCAAACAATTTTTTAAAGCACTTTGTAAAATAAGAAGGGCAAGCTGTTGGTTGCCGATCTGCCTGTGGGTAATGGGAAAGCTTATATCAGTCAGTTGCAATTTGAGGATTTTATTAACAATGAACCCGTTATGAAAAAGTTTTTGTTGGATATTCTGAAATAATTATTTGTTGAAATAAAGTATCCTTAAAAACAGTAATATGATTTGTAATTATTATTTTTATATTGCTCACTAATTATTTAAAAACACATTCTAGAATATGGCATTAAAAGCATTTCTCAAAGAACGAAAAACGCATATTCTTACAGTTGTAATTTTTTGTTACTCTCTGTATTCAGTAAACAGTCAGAATATTCAAGAGCAATCAAATAAGTACAATGTCTACTGGAATTCACAAAGCAATAACAGCAGTGAATCGATGCCATTGGGTGGAGGCGATGTTGGTTGTAATGTATGGGTCGAAAACGGAGATATTCTTTTTTACTTGTCACGTTCTGGTACCTTTGATGAGAATAACCAGTTTCTTAAATTGGGTAGAGTTCGGCTACGGCTTGAGCCTAATATTTTTTTAAAGAAAGATTGTCAATTTTCGCAGGAACTAAAGCTTCATGATGGCTTCATTCAAATACAAGGAAAAACAAGTGAAAAAGATGTTACGATCAACCTTTGGGTGGATGTATTTAAACCAATTGTGAATATTGATATAAATAGTTCAGAAAAGATTAAGGTAACCACCTTTTACGAGAATTGGCGTTTTGAAGACCGACCAATGCCAATGAATGAACGCAGTGCTTGTTTTAGCTATAGCGGCTATCCCGGAGAAGTAACTACTTTTTCAGATAAAATCAGTTATAATCAGAATGGCGTATTGTGGTATCACAGAAACCGATCTGATAAATTGGTTTTTGATTTTTGTGTTGAACAACAAGGGTTGTCCGATAAGAAAGAGCAACTTATCAACCCTCAGAAAAATCTAACTTTCGGAGGACTTATAAAGGGAAAAGGCATGTTTCCCGGAAAAGAAGGTAAAGGAGAATATGTGAATACACCTTATCGGTATTGGACGATTGAATCAGAAGAAGCAGCAAAAAGTCACGAAATTCAGGTGGTAATGCATACAGCACAAGCTGAATCGGATAAGCAATGGAAAGAGGATCTTTTGTCTTCAAATAGGCAGGTTAATTGGAAAAAAACTAAAGAATGGTGGCATCAATTCTGGGAACGTAGTCATGTTTTTATCAATACTAAAGAGAACAACCATTCAGATAAAGCTTGGCAGGTTGGTCGTAATTATCATCTTTTTCGCTATCAATTGGGGTGTAATGCTTATGGGAAGTATCCTACCAAATTTAATGGAGGACTTTTTACCTACGATCCGGTTTTTGTAAAACAAGGTACCAAACCGAATATGGGAACTCCTGATTACCGATCCTGGGGAGGTGGAAGTCACACTGCCCAAAATCAACGATTGGTTTATTGGCCTATGCTCAAATCTGGTGATTTTGATATGATGATTCCTCAATTTGATTTTTACAGAAATAGCCTAAGTAATGTTGAAATAGCCACTCAAGTCTATTGGGGGCATAAGGGATGTGGGTTTACAGAGCATCCTGAAACATTTGGATTGCCAGCTGCTGCAACATGGGGGTTTGATTCAGGTGTAAGAGAACGCCCGAAAGATATGGAACCGGGAGTACTAGCCAATAGGTATGTAAACCATCATTATGCAAATCAGCTAGAATTTTCTTTTATGATGCTCGAATACTACCGGTTCTCTGAGAAAGATATTTTGGCATACTTACCCTTCATTAAAAGCTCGCTACGCTTTTTCGATGAACACTATCAATACCGAAATAAACAACAAACGGGGCAAGCCCTTGATCCAAATGGAAAACTTGTTTTCTACCCGTCCACAGCAGCAGAAATGTATAAAATTGCTCGAAACCCAGTTGATGTTATTTCTGGTTTGAAGACTATTATACCTCGAATGCTTGGTCTTCCAGAACAATATGTTTCAGATACCGATAAAGCGTATTATCGTGCTTACCTACAACGCATCCCTGATATTGCTTATGATAACAAAGCAGGACATGAAGTGATTAAACCGGCTGAAAGCTGGGAGTATGTAGCCAATATGGAAATTCCGGAGTTGTATCCTGTTTTTCCTTATGGAATTTTCAGCCTTGAAAAGGGAAATACCAAGGTGGCAGAAAACACCTTTTATTATGGTGAATCAAACGAAAAAAGGAACTTTACAGATTGCTGGAGTCAGGTTGGGATTTTCGCATCACGTCTAGGACTTACAAATGAAGCTTCTCAACTTGTAGTGGACAAACTTGCCGATGCGCCAAGGCGGTTTCCAACCTTTTGGGGTCCGGGCCCTGATTGGGTACCGGATACTGACCATGGCGGAGCTGGAATGATTAATTTGCAGGAAATGTTGCTTCAAACAGTTGGAGACAAAATTTATTTGCTCCCTGCATGGCCAACTAACTGGGATGTTGATTTTAAACTTATTGCTCCAGGAAATACGACTATTGAATGTAAAGTAGAAAATGGTAAAATCAGCCAACTTCAAATCACTCCCAAAAACCGGATTAAAAACTTGGTGATTGCTTCTAAATTTAAAAATTAAAAATATGACTATTAAAAGAACCTGTTCTATCACCTTACTTCTTGCTGTTTTTATGGTTATTTCTTCATGCACTACAACTAAACAAGAAATGACTTTTTTTCCTGGAGAAGCTATGAGTAAATTGGATGGTTCTCAATTGATTTTATCCAATCAGACACTCAAAGCAAAATGGAATATTGTAAATCATTCAATTGTTTTAAGTGAGGTTCTCAATAAGTACAATGGGCAAAAAGTTAATCTAGAAAATATTTTTTTGTTTGCCCTTGAGATGGAAGATGGGCGTATATTAACCAATCTCGATTTTATTGTTCAGGATGAACCAAAAGTGACTGATTTAGTGGCGACTGACAGCCTGCCAACATCAGCACTTCGTTATGCTGGAAAAGAAATATCAACATTGTTAACTGAAAAGGGTGGGAATATTTCTATCCTATGGAAAGCACAACTCCGCAACGGTGCAAATTACGTACGTCAGAATATCAAAATTAGAGTTGTTTCTGAACCCGTAAAAATCAGAAAAGTTACCTTTTTTGATGGTAAACTGAAAGGAGCTAGTTATGCGGGTTCGGTATTAGGATCACCCATTATTTATAAGAATTTTTTCTTCGGATTGGAACATCCTATTGCAAAAAGTAAGGCCTTGTTTTCAAGAACCATCGGAAGTATTACTGATAAAAACATTGATATTTCTGACTTGGTGGATACTAATGGTGAATATGTAATTGTTTATGAGCACGGCGGTGGGTCTGATGATTTTAATGTCAATTCTATTTCTTTATTGAAAGATGGGAAAATAATTAGTTCAGATCAACATGTATTGAATGGATATGAGGGAGGAAATTTGTACGGACTACAGGTTAAAAACCACGATAAAAAAAGTGCCTACGAAATAAAACTTGATTTTTCAAAATTTAAAAACGCAACCGGAACGCTTCACCTGTATAGAAAAACATACGATATCTTAAATTTTTATGTGAATCGTGAAGATGAACTTATTCCAGGTAAATCGATTTCAGAATGGTCGGTTATTGGGGTAGTTTCTGAGAACCAAAAAAGAAGAGATTTCCTGTATTATTTAGAGCGAGAAAGAGCCAGACCGTACAAACAATTTTTACATTATAATTGTTGGTGGGATATTACAGATGATGGTGCCTCAAGTTTTACATCCGAACAATTAATAGAACGAATGCATGCTTGGAATGAAAAATTTATAAAGCCGTATAATATTAAATTAGATGCTTTTGTATTTGATGATGGCTGGGATGATTTGGATCGTGTTTGGTATTTTGATCCTGTAAAATTTCCAAATGGTTTTGCTGAGCAAGCCGAATTATGTAAAAAATACAATTCAGGAATTGGCGTTTGGTTCTCACCTTTTGGCGGTTATTTAGAAAATAAAAGAAGAAGAGTTGAATCTGCACATAGAGAAGGATTAGAAACCAATGATAAAGGTTTGAGTCTTGCCGGGACAAACTATTACAATCGTTTTTTAGAACGCTCTCTTGACATGCTTAACAATTATAAGGTCAATTATTTTAAATACGATGGCTTTGGAGGTGCGAACCCAAAATACCTGCCAGATATGGAGGCAGGAACTCGATTGATAAAATCATTAAGACATAACAATCCAGATGTGTTTGTAAATATAACCGTTGGTTCATGGCCTTCACCATTTTGGTTGAAATATGCCGATTGTACTTGGCGGGGTTCCGGAGACTTACACAATGCGGGTCAAGGTAATAAAACCCAAAAGTTCATCACCTATCGCGACGGAACTCTTCATAATAACATTGTAAATAGAGCCCCTTATTATCCGTTGAATTCAATTATGACCGTTGGTGTAGCCTATGCCAATCTTGGGCATCCTTCAAACTACATCAATGATAATTTAGATGATTTTAAAGATATGGTACGTTCCTCGTTTGGTGCTGGATCTAATTTACAGGAATTGTATATTAGTCACGACAGAATGACCAAAGAGTTTTGGCCTGTTTTGGCAGAAGCTGTTAAATGGTCTGAAGAAAACGAAGATCTATTAAAAGACACCCATTGGATTGGTGGAAGTCCAATCAACTTAGAAGTATATGGCTTTGCATCTTGGAAACCGGGAAAAGGAATTATTACTCTAAGAAATCCTAGTGATTCGGTTTTAGTGTATGATATAAACTTAAATAATGTGCTCGAGTTGCCCAATAATTACAGAGGAGATTATCGTTTAAGCAGCCCTTGGAAAGAAGATCAAAAAAATAAAAAAATAAAATTGAATTCAAATAGTATAGGTAAAATTACTTTAGCCCCATTTGAATTAAAAGTTTTGGAAGTCTATGAACTATAAAACAAATAAAATGAAGCGATTGATTATTTCTGTTTTTGCATTTTTTTTAATACATGTTACATTTGCCCAAAATGCAACAATTAAAGAGGAAATATTGCAAATGAAAACCTATATGTTTTCAGATCCAGATCCTGTACCAAATATAAATAGAATTTATCCGTATTTCCGATTTGATGATTATGCTCCGACTCCAGAAAATAAGGATTGGAAAATGGTGGTTTTGGAAAATGAATTTATCAAAGTTTATGTTTGTCCAGATGTGGGAGGTAAAATTTGGGGTGCATTTGAAAAATCTACAGGTAAAGAATTCTTGTATTTCAACGATGTAGTAAAATTTAGAGATGTCGCTATGCGAGGTGCATGGTCATCTGGAGGATTGGAGTATAATTTTGGTGATATTGGTCATATTCCGACCTGTGCAACTCCAGTAGATTATGTAATTAAAGAAAATAAAGATGGCAGTGTATCTTGCATTGTTGGCGCCATCGATTTACCTTCAAGAACAAAATGGAATGTTGAAATTTCACTTCAAAAAGACAAGGCATATTTTGAAACAAAAGTGTCATGGTTCAATACTTCATCACTTCCCGTTACTTATTACCATTGGATGAATGCAGCTGCTAAAGCAGACGGTGACTTAGAATTTATTTATCCAGGAAACAAGCGAGTCGGTCATGGTGGTGAATTGGGAGAATGGCCTATTGATACTAATAGAGACATTTCAAAATATGAAAACAATGATTTTGGCATTTACAAATCATACCATATCATAAACAGTTATTCCGATTTTTTTGGAGGATATTGGCACGACGACGATTTTGGTTTTGGCCATTATGCGAGTTATGACGACAAACCAGGAAAAAAACTATGGATTTGGGGTTTATCAGATCAAGGTATGATTTGGGAAGATCTTTTAACCGATTCCAATGGGCAATATATAGAATATCAGGCAGGAAAATTATTCAATCAGGCTGCACATAGTAGCACATTAACCCCTTTTAAGCATAAAGAATTTAGCCCTTATGATTCAGATATTATGCGTGAATTATGGTTTCCTTTAAAAGAAACCAAAGGGATGGTTGCGGCTTCAGAATTCGGAGTTTTAAATGTAGAAAGAGAAGGCAATAGTATTCGCCTGTATTTAAGTCCGTTACAGCCGTTAAATACTAAACTTACTGTAAAAGTTGATGATGAAATTGTGTTCAATAAAAAAATAAATCAAGGTGCCTTAGAATTAATAACCGAAGTTGTTTCGATAGATAATGATAAAGATTTCAGTGTTGAGTTAGGGAATAAATTACTTGTGTATAACTCTGGTGAAAAAGCCAATCTTACAAATAGACCCATTGCTTCAGAAGTTGATTTTAACTGGACTTCGGCGTACGGATTGTTTGTTAAAGGTTTGGAATTGGAAAAACAAAGACGTTATACAGAGGCTCAATTATCGTATTTAGAAAGTTATAAAACGGAACCAACCTTCCTTCCAACATTAAATAGATTGGCCTTGAATTATTACCGTTCAGAAAACCTTGAAAAAGCATTAGAATTTACAAATAAATCATTAGCAATTGATACGTATGATGGATTGGCGAATTATGTATTCGGTCTTGTAAATTCAGAACTCAAAAATTATAATGACGCCAAAAGTGGGTTTTCCATTGCCAGTCAAAATACGTCTTTTCGTTCTGGATCTTATACAGAATTGGCAAAGTTGTTTTTGATTGAACATGACTATAAACAGGCGAAAAAGTATGTTGATAAGGCTTTGTCATTTAATGTCTATAATTTAAAAGCAGTTGAAATTGAAGCCATCGCCAATCGGAAATTAAATGATGAAAAAGCAGCGATTCATACATTATCAAAAATTGATAAAATGGATGCAACAAATCATTTTACGAATTTCGAAAAATATTTACAAGGTTTTTTAGATGTAGAAACTTTCAAAAACCAAATAACAAATGAGTTACCGTTTGAAAGTTACATAGAATTGGCTTCTAAATATATGGAGGTTGGTTGTGAAATGGAAGCTTTGAAAGTTTTGGAAATTGCACCAAACAATGCCATTATTAACTTTTGGAAAGCATATTTAGACAAAGAGAATGAAGCGGAATTACTTCTAGATGCATTGGAGATTTCTGCGGATATGGTTTTTCCGCATCGACGAGAAACTGGAAAAATTTTAAGATATTTTTCAGACAGAAATACCCACTGGAAGTTAAAATATTATTTAGGATTGCAGCAATGGAATAAAGGTAATATTGAATTTGCACAAACCTTGTTTCAAGATTGTGGAAATAACCCAACGATAGTTCCTTTCTATTTGGCTAAAATAAAAGTTTTCAATTTTGATAATGAAATAGCACTTAAAGCCCTAAAAAAATCAGATGAAATTAATTCAGATGATTGGAGATTAAAATTGGCTTGGATGGAGTATTATAGCAGAACCAATCAATTGGAGTCTGCCAAGAAATTGGCAAAAGAGACCTTTAAGAAACATCCAGAAAAAGCGGTGATAGGA
This sequence comes from Flavobacteriaceae bacterium, assembly GCA_030621915.1. Taxonomy (GTDB): domain Bacteria; phylum Bacteroidota; class Bacteroidia; order Flavobacteriales; family Flavobacteriaceae; genus Lutimonas. Next base: position 4,198 of record JAUXGV010000081.1, on the reverse strand, counting down.
ATGTTTTATGCCAAAACATTGATAAAACTTGAGGAGTATAAGACATGTTTGAATTTTTTAGAAAAGTTTGAAGTTTTACCTTTTGAAGGAGCCACTGAAGGAAGAAACATCTATCATGAAACATGTATAAAATTATCATTGAATGCAATTGAAACTCAAAATTATTCAAAAGCAATTGATTTTGCTCAAAAAGCGAAACTTTGGCCAAAGAATTTAGGGGTTGGAAAACATTATGATGTTGATGAACGGCTTGATAATTATTTAATCGCATTTTCCTATGAAAAGTTAGGAGATAAAGGGCAATCTACCTTGTATTATAATAAAATAATCGATCATATTACCCCCGATTATCTCAATGAAAACTCGAAGTTATATTTTCAATTGGCAGTAATGAAGAAATTCGATAACGAAAAGAGGGTTCTTGAATTAACCAATCAATATGCCTCAAAAGAGAATGATAACAAATACATGGAATGGGCATTTGCGAAGTTTACTAATGGCAATGCTGATAAACTTACAAAAGAAATTCTAAATTCTAAAATTGAAATTCAGGTTTATGACACCAAGTTTGTAGATGTTGAATTTAAATTGGTGGTAGAGGTTGTTAATAAATTAAAACAAAAATGATAACATGCATAAGAAATATTTTGAACAAAAAATAAAGTTTATTTTTCTAGGTTGTTTATTGTTTTTGTCCGTCACGGGAGTTTCTCAAGAGCTTTTTGTCGCTCCTAATGGAAATGATACTGCAGATGGTTCAATAAATGCTCCATTTGAAACGATAGAAAAAGCCTTGAAAGTTGTTGCTAGTTCAACAAGAACAGATGGCGAAACCACATTTACTGTTTTTTTAAGAGAAGGCACTTATACAATTGATAATACAATTCACCTTGAGAAAAACGTCTCAAATATTACACTTCGAGCATACGCTAACGAAAAAGTAGTTTTTAGCGGTGGAGTTTCAATTCCGATATCAAAAATTCAAAAAACAGAATTACCAACATCAGAATTTCAAGTATAAAGGTCTGTGTATAAGGTTGATTTAAAATCAATTGGAATCACAAATTATGGTAAGATTAGAAATGTTGGTTTTGCCAGGCCTTTTGGGCCATCATGAGGTGAAGTGTTTGTAAATGGAAAAGCCTTGCATTTATTATTAGTGACCTTGACAGATCTCAATATTTGAAAGGAAGGGGTAGGGGTCAATATCCATAAGCTCTCAATATTAATATCAATTGCCTCTTAGCTACAATTATACTCGGAGTGAAAATAAACATAGGGGAGGGGTAACATGAATTATTATATATATCTTAAGTATTAAATTACAATAATTTATCTTTTCATATTTGAATAACATTTCTTCTTGATTTAAATAGATTTCTAGTCAACTATCTCTTCAATTTTTAAATGGAACTTGTTTTATCGGTTTTTCAATTCATGTCAATTATCTTTCCTGAACCTTTTACATTTGATTCAATAGTTGGATTCCCCTTATAATTTACCTTTCCAGATCCATGTATATTGGCCTTTAGAAGATTGTTAATACTCAAATTGCAGGCTCCACTACCTACTATTCTTACTGTTGATTGATCGGTTTCATTAGCAAAACCATCAAAGGATCCAGAACCAATAATTTCCAAATCAATTTTTTCTATATCTAAAAATTGATCATGTACATATATTATTCCAGAACCATCTATATTAACATTTAAATTTTTACATCCATCGTTCTTATACAATTCGATATCTCCAGAGCCATAAATTCCAATATGAACAGTTTCTGAACTGGAAAAATCATCAATAATAATATTTCCAGACCCCTTAAGTATTGCGTAATTCAAGGTTGGAACTACAATATTAATAGTTAAGGCGGACTTTATAGATCTTCCATTTTTTAATTCAATATTCCAAGTTTCATTAGATACCTTGGTTTCTAATAACTCAATTATATTGGAATGACCAACAACTTCTACCTTTTGACCTGCTCCTTTAAAAATATTTACATTGAAAGATCCAAGCGTATTGATGGCGTTAAAATTGTCGATTGTTATTTCTTTTGTTATGATTTCACCTTCTCCAATATATAAATCGTTGTCAGTACAAGAGGTAAATAGAAAGAAAAAGAGTGTACATATGGTAATTAAGTTTTTCATTTTTGATAGTTTTAATTTTTTTTGAACCTCAATTACTGGAATCCATTGAAAATTAATTGGAAACCACTCTATTTGATGATCAGTTTTATTATTTTTAAGTGAGTTATGTTTGTCCATTTTTAAATAAACTTGGTTATTATTTGTAAATACGTGCTTTGTTTTAATGGAGTTGTTTTTTTGTAATTTCATGTTATTATCGTTTTTTACCTAGGTTAAATACGCCTACTTTTAATCCAATTCCGCCAGAAAGGCCATTTAAATTTTCCACACCTCCAGGATATAAACTAATGTTGCTAGTGAATCGGTATTTGATGCCCATTTCAAATTGTAAATAGCTGGAAATATTATACAATACACTTACACCGGGTTCAAAAACAAAAAAAGGATCCCAATCATCAATATATGTATGTTCAAAGTCAAATATTGAATCAAAGTCATCCGTAGTATAATTTGCCGCTCCTCCGCCAATTAATATAGGGAATGACAAACTTACTGCTGAGTCACCAAATAGAATAGGTTCAAGATGTAAGCCTCCATAGACTCCATAAATATCATAATTGTCAAATGGTCCATTTGAATTTTGATCTGAATAAAAACCAACTCCCGTAAAACCAACTTCGAATTTTTTATTTGCGACATAGGCAATTTTAGCTCCTGCCAAATAGGTACTCTTACCATCAATTTCACCATAATAAAAGCTAAGTCCTAAATAAACTCCATGAACAATATTTTTACTGTCATTAAACTCGATATAATCTTCAGATTCCTGAGCTTGAAGTTGAATGCTTATTATTGACAATGCCATAATGATTGTATATTGTATTTTTTTCATAATATATTTTTATTTGTACTAGAATTAAAGACAACTCGAATTCCCTAGAGTTGCATTTTTAATCAATTATTTTTAGACAATGATGAATCCTTTAGAATTATAGTTCCTCTATAGCCACTTACAGATAGTTTTCCAGTCGGATTTTTCCCAAAAGTTGCACCTATTTCGCGTAACCTTTTGCCCTTGTCAATCATTTTAGTTTCAATATTGTTAAACGTTTTAGGGATTTTTAAGACACCTTCTGTTAAATAAGCTCGAAATTTAAATTCAGTCCCTGAAATATTAATGTTAATGTCTGATGATTCCTGATCAATATTTATGTAAGTGTTTGAATTTTCAATATGCATAATTGAGAAATCAGTAATTTTCATTGATAAATCAACCATGTCAACGAGCGTTCCTATTCTTATGTCAGAGAATTTGACATCTCCCTCAATTTTATCTACCCTATTCACAACAATTTTATCTTTGTTAGATATAAGATTTAACTTCATGATTTTATTTATTTCAATCACAGAACCACTACTTTTTACCTCAATTAATTCTGACGATTTTAAATCTAGTTCTGCATTCTTTAATTCAATAAATGCATTCGTGATATCCTTAGCTTTGAGTTTGCCGAATTTTAAATTTACAGTGGCGTTGTTAATATTATTATTAATCCACATGTCACCATGTTGCAGAATTGCATTCAATTTTCCTTCAAAATTGTCAATTATAACATCTCCAAACTTATTATTTATGTCAATAGAAATATTTTTAGGGATGCTAATAGTATAATCAATCTGAACACTATTTTTATCCAATTTAATAGGATTCACTTTGTTAAAATACCGTGAAATGGTGTTTCCACTCTTTTCAAGAACCTCTGAAGTTACATATATCATATCTCCCACAATTTTAATTTCAGTTTGAATACATTCTAATAATTTTAAGGCCTCATCTTCTTTTTTATCAAAAACTTTTACAGTCATTATAATATCTAAATGATCCTCGTCCCAGCCCTTAATTTCTACATTACCATATTTGTTATTTAAATAAAATGTCCCATCGGCATTAATGGAAAGATTCTTTTTAATTGTTTTCGAAATTGTTTCCTGAGCAACTATAGTTTGACTTATCGAAAAAGCGACGGTAAGTAAAAGGAGCTTTTTATAAAATATATGCATCATCATTTGTCTCTTTTTTTGAATCATTAATTTGTTTTAATAAG
>JAUXGV010000241.1 GCA_030621915.1 Flavobacteriaceae bacterium | reverse complement strand
GATTCTTTTACTGCTTCAATATTGTCACATTTTAAAAGATCCTCGAACATGTCTAAGGTTACTTCAATTTTATAATCCACTGGATTGTTATAAATCATAATCGGTAATGAAGTATTGTTTGCAACAGATTTAAAATATTCAACTGTTTCTCTGTCTCCCGCTTTATATCTCATAGGCGGTAGCATCATCAATCCTTTAGCTCCATCATCTTCTGCTTGTTGGGCTGCTTCAATGGCTCCTCTTGTAGATTGCTCAGCCACATTCATCAATACGGGTACTTTTCCCTGAACAATTCCTACGGTGTCTCTTGTCAAGGATCTTTTCTCTTCTTCTAATAAGGTACTTGCTTCACCTAAAGTTCCTCCTAAAACAATTCCATGAACACCTGCCTCTAATTGTGCCTTGATATTTGTTTCAAACATTTCTAAATCTAATGTATCTTTTTCAGTAAATTTAGTGGTAACTGCCGGCATAACGCCTTTCCATTGTATACTCATATGATTCGATTTTATTTTACAAAATTAAAAACAACTGCTTATAAAATGTTCAAGCTTATTATCCTATATTGATACAATTCTACCTAAAATATTTGATTATTGTGTATGTTTGATTAATATTGACTAATTATTAATCGTAAATAAAATTTTACACAATGAAAGTTTTACCTTTCAAAATACCTAAAGCTCAAAATGAGGCCTTGATTTATCAGGAAGATAAAGAGTATCAACTGTATAATAAGTTGCATCAACATATTGAGATACAAATCAGTTTAATTATGAATGGAGAAGGCACAATGATCGTAGCTGATACAATAAATGAATATAAAACCAATGATATTATTGTTATTGGCAGCAACATTCCTCATGTTTTTAAAAGTGACGTATTTGAAAATGAAATGTCTCATATGGTCTCCTTATTTTTTAGTAAGGAATCGTTTGGGGTTGATTTTTTTAATTTAAGTGACTTTGAGACTTTGCAATATTTCTTTAATAAAAGTGAATTTGGCTTTAAAGTTAATTCCTACCATGAGGAAATAAAAAGCTTGTTTTTAAAAATAAACAATGCCTCAAAATTAACCAGGTTTATCCTTTTTTTAGAAATTTTACAATTGATTAATGCTTCCATAACACGGCCACTATCCTCTTTTATCAATAGAAAAAATTACAGTGATAATGAAGGAAAACGCTTGAGTGATGTTTTTGAATTTACCATGAATAAATATGCCGAACATATAAGTTTACAAGAAATTTCGGATGTGGCTTCTATGACAACCAATGCCTTTTGTAGATATTTTAAACAGAGGACCAATAAAACTTATATTCAATTTTTAACTGAAATAAGGATCGATAATGCTTCCAAACTATTAAGAAAAAACCCGGATCTAAGCATAGCTGAAATCGCTCAAAACTCCGGGTTTAGTAATATCTCTAATTTCAATAGAAAATTTAAACTATTGAAGAAAACGAGTCCCTTAAAATACAAATCAAAATAAGCGGGTATGGAATCAACCAATTTTCTTAACGTATTTCGTAATGATCACTATTTGAGTAGGGCCAACTTTTCCTTCAATGTATGCTTCATTTTCGGGGTCCAAAGAAATTCTTCTAACTGCTGTGCCTTGCTTGGCCACCAAACTCGATCCTTTAACTTTTAAATCTTTTATTAATACTACTGAATCACCTGCTTCTAAAATGGATCCATTTACATCTCTATGGATTATTTTTTCACTTTCATCTACACCTTCTCCAGTTGCCTGAGCCCATTTTAAAGTTTCATCATCCAAATACAACATATCCAATAAATCCTGAGACCATCCTTCTGATTTTAACCGTGATAACATTCTCCATGCAACAGCTTGTACTGCTATAAATTCACTCCACATACTATCATTTAAACATCGCCAATGATTAGGGTCGGTTGAATCAGCATTTTCAATTTCATCAATACACGTTTGACAAGCCAATAAACTTCCATCTACGCCACCTGTTGAAACAGGAGGCACTTCATAAACTTTTAAATTATCAGTTGAATTACAAAGTTCACATTTTGAACCACTACGATCTTTCAATTGTTGCTCTAAGCTCATTTCTTTCTTTATTGAGTGTCTGAAACCAGACATGATTTAGGAGTGCAAAACTACATTTTAAAATTTCTTTCCACAAACTAATTACTTATTCAGTATTTTTGAATTAAATGAATTTGATATGATTCTCAAAACTGAAAGATTAGTACTGACTGAATTTACAATCAAAGATGCGGCTTTCTTTTTTGAATTGGTCAATGATCCGTCATGGATTGAATTTATAGGGGATAGAAATGTAAAAACTATTCAGGATGCCGAAAACTATCTTAGGAATAAAATAATACCGAGTTATCATAAAAATAGTTTTGGTTTTTATTTAGTTTCAATAAAAAAAGACAATACGTCCATTGGCATGAGTGGTATAATTGACCGTGACGGATTAGAACATATTGATGTTGGCTACGCTTTTTTACCAAAATATTGGGGAAAGGGATATGCTTTTGAATCTACTAGGGCAGTTTTAGATTATGCCAAAGATGAATTAAATATCAATCCTATTGTTGCAATTACAGATATAGATAATATAAAATCTATTCATTTATTAGAACGATTGGGATTACAATTTGATAAAATTATTCAAATATCAGGTGAACCTAAAAATTGTAGATTATTTATTACCCAATAAAATAAATTGTTCAAAAACCATTTTTTAACAAAACTTTATCATTTATTCAACCATAATCATGTAACAATTGGGTGGTTTTTAGCGTTCTATAAAGATATATTCTAATAAATTAGAATATATCAAAATCTAAATCTTATCCTATGCTTAAAAACTTCTTCTGGATGTGCTCTGGCGCCGACCCTGACCTACTCAAAGAATCTCCAAAATCTGAACAAATTAAATATGCCGGAATAGGTGGAACTGTTTTTTTTACAGCAGTTATGGCTTTTTTATCAGGATCATATGCCTTATATACGGTTTTTGATAATTATTATATCGCCGTTGCTTTTGGCATCATCTGGGGCTTATTGATTTTTAATCTGGACAGGTTTATAGTATCTACTATCAAAAAACAAGATAAAGTTTGGAAAGAAATAGTACAGGCCTCGCCAAGAATATTACTAGCTCTAATTATTGCTGTTGTTATTTCCAAACCTTTGGAATTAAAAATATTCGAAAAGGAGATTGATCAGGTTCTGTTGGAGCAAAAAAATGAGTTGACCTTGGCTAACCAGGGTCAAATAGCGCAACAATTTACCCCGGACATTTTACGTGTTGAAAATGAAATAGAATCTCTTAAGAAT
>JAUXGV010000235.1 GCA_030621915.1 Flavobacteriaceae bacterium | reverse complement strand
ATTATTATAAAGCAGCTTTAATTCAGTTTGAAAAAGCACTTCGTAAAGAAATCACAACGATTTCGGACAGAGAAAGTGTAGAAGAATATATTAAAATAATAAAAAGGAAATTAAATGATTCCTGAAATAGAAATAAAATCCAAACAAGAGATAAAGCAATTTCAAGAAAAAAAATTGCAGGAATTGATGGTTTATCTAAAGTCAAATTCTAGCTTTTATAATAAACTGTTTGATCAAAACAAGATAGATATTTCCGAAATAAATACCTTGGAAAAATTATCACTTGTTCCGGTAACCTTAAAAGAAGATTTACAAAAATTTAATAAGGATTTCATTTGTGTAGATACTTCGAAAATAATTGATTATGTAACAACATCAGGTACTACAGGTAAGCCAGTGTTTTTCGGTTTGACTGATAAGGATTTAACACGTTTAGGGTACAATGAAGCCGTTTCTTTTGCATGTTCAAATATAACTAAGAATGATACCATTCAGCTCATGACCACCATGGATAGACGATTCATGGCAGGCTTGGCATATTTTTTAGGAGCGAGGGAATTGGGTGCTGGTATTATTAGGGTTGGTGCCGGTATTCCGGAATTGCAATGGGATTCGATTCAAAAATTTAAACCAACCTATTTGATCGCTGTCCCTTCTTTTTTATTGAAACTGATAGAATATGCAGAGAAAAACAATATTGATCAGAATAAAAGTTCAGTGAAAGGTGTGATCTGTATTGGTGAACCCTTAAAGAATCAAGATTTTTCATTAAACATTCTATCAAATAAAATAAAAGATAAATGGGATATAGAATTGTATTCTACCTATGCCTCAACAGAAATGAATACGGCTTTTGCCGAATGTGAATTTCAACAAGGAGGTCATCATCATCCTGAACTAATCATTGTAGAAATTTTAGATGATAATAATAAACAAGTTGAAGAAGGAGAGGCGGGAGAATTAGTGATTACTACCCTTGGGGTTGAGGCCATGCCTTTGCTTCGATTCAAAACCGGAGATATTGTAAAAGCCCATTATAGTGATTGTAAATGCGGAAGAAATACACTTAGATTAGGACCTGTAATTGGAAGAAAAAAGCAAATGATCAAATATAAAGGGACTACAATTTACCCTCCTGCTATGTATGATTTGCTAAATGATTTCCATGAAATTAAGAGTTATATTATCGAAATTGATAATAATGAAATAGGTACAGATAATATTACCATTAAACTAAATTCTAATATGGAAATTAGCGAAATGACAGAGGACCTGATGGTTAGATTAAAAGATCACTTTAGAGCGAAATTAAGGGTCTCCCCGGATATTGAGTTTGTTTCTAATGAAGAAATCAAAATATTAAAATTCCCTAGTATGAGTAGAAAGCCTATCTTTTTTATTGATAAAAGAATATATTGAATGCTAATTGAGAGAAAAGACAATTTTAGTTCCATTGAGCCTTATTCAAGTCTCCAGGTAAAAGAAGCACTCAAATGGTTAGAGACAAGTGATGAATTTGTAAGAGGTGTACAGTATTTCTATCCCTTGTGGAAAAAGAAGGATATTGTATCAAAATTACAAGCTTGTAATAATTGTGCAGATTTTCAAGTGATATTTATAGAAATGATTATTAAGAATTCAATAAAAAACTCTATGAATTCATTTGAAATACAAGGTTTAGATACTTTCGATTCCTCCAATAGCTTATATATTTCAAACCACAGGGACATTTTTTTAGATTCAGCATTATTACAAAATCACTTATATGATATTGGTGAGCCATTTACCGAAATTTCTTTAGGAGATAATTTAATGATTAATGAAACCATGAGGGCTGTGGCTAAATTGAACAGTATGTTTACCGTTTTAAGAAGTGGAAGCAGAGCCAATATGATTAAAAATTCGATCAATCTCTCAAAATATTTAAGGTATTCAATTGCAGAAAAAAAGGTGAGTTCATGGATCGCGCAAGGCAATGGAAGAACAAAGGATGGGAATGATGTTACTGCTCCCGGACTGATCAAAATGTTGTTATTAAGTGGAGGCGAAGATATCAGAAAGGCAATATCTGAATTAAATATTGTTGTTTCAACTATTTCTTTTGAGTTTGAACCCTGTGCCTTTGAAAAGGCTTATGAATTAAGTATAAAGGATAAAGAGGGTATTTATGAGAAAAAGAATTTTGAGAATATAAATAGTATTGTTCATGGTATCAATGAATACAAAGGGAACGTAAAACTGGTTTTAGAAAAATTGGACATTAACAAAATTGATTTTACAAATAATAGAAAGAAAGATGTCTTGCAAATTGCTAAAGAAATTGATAAAATTGTATATAGAAATTATCAGTTATGGAAAACAAATTATATGGCTCATGATTTGTTATATAATGATAATAAATACAAAAGGTATTATAGTTGGGATGAATTGGAGGAGTTTAAAAATTATTTATCAAAAGCAAGCAATGATGATGTCTATTATAGATTGCTAAAAATTTATGTAAACCCTTTATTAAATAAGGAAAATTAAACTGATCTTCTTTCACACGATAATAAAGTGTTCTTAAGCAACATGGCAATAGTCATGGGTCCAACACCTCCTGGAACTGGGGTAATAAAACTAGCTTTTTTACTAACACTTTCAAAGTGAACATCTCCTGCCAATCGATAGCCTCTTTTCTTGGTTTCGTCTTTAATTCTGGTAATTCCTACATCAATAATGGTAACCCCTTCCTTAACCATTGCTCCGGTTAAAAATTCAGGAATTCCTAATGCCGCAACAATAATATCAGCATTTTGACATAATTCTTCTAAATTCTTGGTTCTACTGTGTGCAACGGTTACCGTGGCATTTCCAAAGCTTCTTTTTTGGCTAAGCAAAATACTCATGGGTCTCCCAACAATATTACTTCTTCCAATAACAACTACATTTTTGCCTGAGGTTTCCACATTATAGCGTTCTAGTAATTGCATAATTCCAAAGGGAGTTGCAGGTAGAAAAGTTGGCAATTCCAAAGTCATTTTTCCAACATTTACTGGATGAAACCCATCAACATCTTTATCGGGATGAACCGCCATTAATATTTTTTGCTCGTCAATTTGCTTTGGTAATGGCAATTGAACAATAAAACCATCAATATCATTGTCCTTATTTAAGTCCGATATTTCATGGAGCAATTGTTCTTCGGTAGAATCTTCTGGTAAATCAATTAAGGTAGAATTGAAGCCTACTTTTTCACATGCCTTTACTTTTGCATTGACATAAGTCATACTGGCTCCATCAGTTCCAACCAAGATGGCAGCCAAATGCGGAGTCTTTTTTCCTTCTTCTTTTAATTTTTTTACTGCTTCTGCAATTTCTTCTTTGATTGTATTTGATGTGGCTCTACCGTCGAGGATTGTCATATTTTAGTTTTGAATTTTGAGTTTTGAATGTTTAGTGTTCAGT
>JAUXGV010000072.1 GCA_030621915.1 Flavobacteriaceae bacterium | reverse complement strand
TTTATTCAATTTGCCATCACGGATCGTATCTTTACTAAATATGCTAGTAACAGGAATCTCGAATTCCAATCCATTTAAAACATCAATCTGATGATGTGCATCAACAGATTTAATTATATTTACTTCAGTAAAAACACCTTTAACCGGTACTTTATCAGATGTTTTGTAGGCGGTCCAGTTAACTGTAGAATTTTTAGCATCTACGATATAATGCGAAGAAATTTCTTTTTTTTCTGTTGATTCTGCTTTTTCTTTTTTGCAGGAATTTAAGGATATAAATAGTGAAATTAACGAATAAAAAAGGACTTTTTTCATGAGATTTGATTTTGTTTAAGTTTAGAGTATTTTTTTTTGGGTATGTTTTTCTACGAGTTCAATGTATTTTTGTTTGGCTTCATCAACGGTTATATTATTGATCTGAATCCAGGCATTTAATTTAAATGCATTTCTTATATTATTGTTTCCGGAAGGTTTGGCAAACTCATCTTCACTGGTTGCATGTTTATAAAAAGCATAGAATCGCAACATTACGTCAGAGGGTAACTTTTCAGTCATGGCTGAGGCAATTTCAAAGGCTAAGTTAAATTTTCGGTTTAATTCAGTCATCAAATTAAATACTGGCAATTATTGTTTCTCCACCTTTGGTTGATTGGTTGAGCTGAACATTAATTTTCATATCCAAAGGTACAAAAATATCTATTCGGGAGCCAAATTTAATAAATCCTGCATCTGAGCCTTGCACAACATTTTGCCCCACCTTGGCATAATTTACAATACGTCTGGCTACAGCTCCGGCAATTTGACGATAAAGTATTTCGCCAGTTTTGTCATTTTCAACCACTATAGTGGTACGTTCATTTTCTTCTGAAGATTTTGGGTGCCATGCTACTAAATATTTTCCTGGATGATATTTGCTAAATTTCACACTACCACCAACAGGGTAACGCGTTACATGAACATTTATAGGAGACATAAATATAGAAATTTGCCTCCTTTTATCCTTAAAGTATTCATTTTCAACAACATCTTCTATAACAACAACTTTTCCATCAGCGGGTGCAATAATTTGACTTTCATTAATTTGTGTGTTTCTTTTCGGGTTTCTAAAAAACTGCAGAATCAAGATTAGGAAAATCAATAAGATCACCATGATTGATTTTTGCAGCCAAAAGTTTACGATTACCGCCTCAGTTAAAAAAATAAGTGATACAATAATTAGAGCTGAAAAAAATATAATTTTAAATCCTTCTTTGTGAAACATTCTAACTGGTTAAAAATAAGTAAATGTAAATAATTGGTGCTGCAAATATAATACTATCCAATCTATCTAAAAAACCTCCATGGCCAGGAATAAAATTACTACTATCTTTTACTTTGGCTTGGCGTTTAAACATAGATTCAATTAAATCTCCAATAACGCCAAATACACTAACAATTATAGCAATAGCAAACCATTGAATTGGTGCAATACTCGTACAATATTTTGAAATAATAAACCCTGAAATGAAGGTGAAAATAAATCCACCTAAAAACCCTTCTATGGTCTTGTTTGGTGAAACTCGTTCTATTAGTTTATGCTTACCGAAATTTTTACCTATGATAAAAGCAAAAATGTCATTACTCCAAATCAAAATAAAAATACCGATTAGAATTTGGCTGTCAAAGGATTTGTCAAGTGTAAAATAGGGTAGTTTTATGAGTAATGAAAATGGGATGATAATATAAACTAATGAAAGAAAAATTCTTCCTAAATATTGAATTGCAATTTTTCTTGAAGAGATCAAGGCAGAGATTAGCGTAAAAAATATGACAAAGGAAAATATTGAAACTATCAATTTATGCGTCAATTGAGATTCAATATTAATAATATTTTGATTGGATAAAATTGCTAGCGAATATGAAGTAATGGCAAGAATATAGGGATAAAGGCTCTTTAAATTTATAATTTTTAAAAATTCATAGATACAAAATATTAAAAAGATAAAAAATATACTATAAAAATAAACTGGGCCTAAAAGTAGAGAGAAAACGATGACAATTATATACAGTAAACCGAATACAATACGTTTGGTTAGGTTATTCATATATGGATTATAAATCTTCTAATAAAAGCAAATATAAGGTTTTAGAATTGGTATTTCCATATGACATAAAATCGGTTTCTCCTTTTTGAGGTAAATAATCTTTGATAGAGCTAATTATAGTAGCAGAATTTTTTTTAGACCTATTTCGTATTCCCGATATTCCTTCTCTGGTATCTTGAGATATTTGGCTTGTCTTAGCAAAAACAATAAAATTATTAGGAAATACATTCAGCTTTTTGTCTTGAAGTTGCTTTGAAGAAAACATGATACTTCCATCATGTGCAATTAATGACTCACAACTGGTAAAAAATGGAGATTCTAAATTAATATTTTGAATTCTATTACTCTTAACTCCATTTAACAACTGGTCAAGTTTGTCATCAAAACAAACGATATCTTTCCATTCATTTTCATCTAAAATTTGGGAAAAATTTGTCTGGGTTTCATCCAAATCTGAGCAATATAGAAATTTCCCTCCTTTACGAATAAAATTTTGCACAAATTTTTGATCGAGGGACAAATCATCTTTAACTTCAGATTCTTTAACCTGCACTTTTGCAGGTGTTTTGAAAGTGTTCTTTAAAAAGTTTTTAAAAAAATTCATAGACAACATGTGAATAATCAAATGTACAAAAACACTTTGATTATTTCGATGAATCTTTTAAAATTTCATCATTGGATACTTCCTCCTTTGGAGCTTTAACTTCAGCTTCAATTTCCAAATCTTTTTTCTGCTTTTCTTTCTCTTTTTTGGCTTTTTTGTTTTTTAAATTTTCTTCATAAATATCTTCCTTATGAAAAGGTCTTTTACCAAATATTTTAATCAAATCTCCATCGAAAATTACTTCTTTCTCAATTAATATTTCCGCCAATTGAATTAATTTTTCCTTATTGTCTTTTAAAATATTTTTGGCTCTATCATATTGCTTTTCAATGATCGTTGAAATTTCTTTATCAATGGTTTGCGCTGTAAATTCACTATAAGGCTTGGTAAAATTATATTCACTTTGGCCACTTGAATCATAATAGGTGATATTACCAATTTTGTCATTCAATCCATAAACAGTTACAATGGCCCTGGCTTGTTTTGTAACCTTTTCTAAATCGTTTAGAGCTCCCGTAGAAATTTTATCAAACATAACTTTTTCTGCAGCTCTACCTCCTAACGTAGCACACATTTCATCCAGCATCTGATCAGTTTCAACAATTTGCCTTTCCTCAGGTAAATACCAAGCTGCACCTAGAGATTTTCCTCTAGGAACAATGGTTACTTTTACCAAAGGGGCTGCATGCTCTAACATCCAACTAACGGTTGCATGACCCGCTTCATGATAAGCAATTGTTTTTCTCTCTTTTTCAGTAACTATTTTATTCTTTTTTTCTAATCCACCAACAATTCTATCTACCGCATCTAAGAAATCTTGATGAAAAACTTTCTTTTTACTGCTTCTCGCAGCAACCAAAGCAGCTTCATTACAAACGTTGGCAATATCCGCCCCAGAAAATCCGGGTGTTTGTTTAGATAAAAATTCCAAGTCTACATTTTTAGCCAGTTTAAGTGGTTTTACATGAACATCAAAAATTTCTTTTCTTTCATTTCTATCAGGTAAATCAACATAGATCTGACGATCAAACCTACCAGCCCTCATTAAGGCTTTGTCCAATACATCAGCACGGTTGGTAGCGGCAATTACAATTACATTGGTATCTGTACCAAAACCATCCATTTCAGTCAGTAATTGATTCAGCGTGTTTTCTCTTTCGTCATTACCACCGGTTAAATTATTTCTACCTCTGGCTCTACCAATGGCATCTATTTCATCAATAAATATTATTGATGGTGATTTTTGAGCCGCCTGCTTAAATAAGTCACGTACTCTTGAGGCACCTACACCTACAAACATTTCAACAAAATCTGATCCCGATAAAGAAAAGAACGGAACCTCAGCCTCACCGGCTACAGCCTTTGCTAACAATGTTTTACCGGTTCCAGGAGGCCCTACCAATAAGGCACCCTTTGGGATTTTACCGCCCAGAGAAGTATATTTTTCGGGATGTTTAAGAAAATCAACTATTTCTTGAACTTCTTCTTTAGCTCCTTCCAATCCGGCAACATCCTTAAATGAAGTCTTTACTTTTGTATTTTGATCAAAAACTTTGGCCTTAGATTTTCCAATATTAAATATTTGACCACCGGCTCCGCCACCACCGCCACCTGACATTCGGCGCATGAAAAATATCCATAAGCCAATGATAAAAATAAAGGGTAACCAAACTAAAAATGAATCTAGGAAACTGGTTTGAGATAAATTGTCTTTATCAAAATCAAGTGAAAATTCTTCTTTTGAAGTTCTTAGTTCCTTTTCAAAGTTTTGCAAATCCCCAAAATCATAAATATACATAGGGGCATTTTGATTGAAAAAAGATGAGTTTTTCTGATTTTTATGCTTTTCCTTATCTAAAGCTTCCGGTTTGATATATAATTGAGCGATATCGCTATTAACGATTACGATTTTTTCAATATCATTTTCATTTAAAATAGATTCAAATTCATTTTCAGATAACTTATTAGTCGATAAATCAGAACTGTTCAGAAATTGATATCCAATAAGTAGGGCGAAAATAATCCCATAGATCCAATAAAAATTGAATTTAAAATTAAACTGTTTAAATGGATTGTTATTATTTTCTTTATCGTTGTTATTCTCTTTTTTCATTAATTTTTTTTAAATTTTTGCTCAATAAGCATTTTGAATATTTGAAATTTTTGCATCACCCCAAAGTCCTTCAAGATTATAAAAATCCCGAACTTGTTTTTGAAAAACATGTACAACTACATCCACATAATCAATTAAAACCCATTCTGCATTGTTTTCACCTTCAACATGCCAAGGTTTATCTTTTAGTACTTTTCCAACTTTTTTTTGGATTGCCCTTGAAATCGCATTCACCTGGGTATTTGAGTTACCATCGCAAATAATAAAATAATCGCAAACCGTATTATCTATTTCTCTTAAATCCAGAATGGTAGTGTTTTCACCTTTAACATCTTCTATCCCTGCAATTATTTCAGTTATTAAGGAATCGGTGCTTTCAGTTTTTTTAGCCATTAATTTTTTTAAATAATTGTTGCAAATGTATTACATTTTTATCATTTTAGATGTTCAATAATTACATTATTATAGTTCACATCCATATGTTTCTAGTCAAACTTAATGCCATTAATTCTACAAGTACTTATTTAAAAGAACTAACCAAAAAGAGTACTATGAAGAGTTGGACCGTTGTGACAGCAGAATTTCAGAATTCCGGAAGAGGGCAGCAGGAAACCAAATGGGTTTCGGAAAAGGGTAAGAATCTTATATGTAGTATATTAATTCATTTTAATGATTTAAAAATAGAAGATCAGTTTTATCTAAATTGTGCCATTTCATTGGGTATTTTTAAAGCTATAAGTCGCTATGAATTACCTGATTTAAAAATAAAATGGCCAAACGACATAATGTCAGCTTCCAAAAAAATGGGCGGAATTTTAGTAGAGAACTCATTAAAAGGAAATTTGATTTACCAATCTGTTGTGGGCATTGGATTAAATATAAATCAAGATAAATTTCCGAACGACTTACCCAATGCAATTTCAATGAAACAAATTTTAAATAATGAGATTGATCGGACTGATTTGCTGAATAATATTGTTACATCTCTTAAAGAACAAATTGAAATTTTAAATAATAAAAAGTTTGAATTATTGCATAAAAACTATGAAAAGGCCTTGTTCAAAATAGGAAACGTTCATACTTTTGAAGACAGTCAGATGCGAAAATTTGTGGCTAAATTGTTAGGAGTTTCAAAACAAGGACAATTGTTGGTGGAATTAGAGGATGAAACAATAATGGGTTTTGGTTTTAAAGAGATTAAATTTCTTTGATCCAATTTACTCGATGATAAATTTCATATTGATTTCACATTCAACTTTAATTTTGTCAAATTGAATATCAAGAGGTTCTGAATTATTAGTTTTTTTCTCGTCGAAAGCCACTTGTATTCCAGCAGTTCTTCCTCGTACTTTACCATAAAATCTTGTGTTAAAATCTGAAATAAAAATAACTTTTCCAAGTTTTTGATTTAGTGGTTCAAGCAAGGCCAATCCTTGTTGTTTTCCTTTCAATATTGCCTTAGATTTGAGATCAATTCTAAGATTCTCAATTTTAGAATATTCGGTTCTGTCAATATTTATATTTGAAACCCCTAATTTTTCCAAACCCATAATTACTTTTCCGGCCATAAGTGCATCATAAACCAATAATGAAAAATTTTTGGTTTTTAAAACGTCTTTCTGCTTTAAGAAATACTTTTTAAAATTACTTGCTAAATCACCTAATTTTAATTGTTCATCAATATCGATTCCAATAGATTTTAAATGATCAGCCATTTTATTTTCAAGTTCTTCTACAGAAATTTTCCCCTTGGTATCTGATTCGGAAATAATTATGTTCATATAAATCCTATCCGGGGAAACCAAGGTGTCAACTTTAGCAGAAGTTTCTAAATATGGTTGGTCAATAAAATTTTTCGTTTGTGAAAATCCGGAAAATAAAACCAACGCAAATACTGTAGTTAAAAGTAGTTTTTTCATTTTATATGTTTATCAATTGTATCAAAGCTAAAAAACTTTCTATAAAAGAGAAAGCTTTTTTCGTAATCCGGCCTAAAGGTTTAGATCCTAAATTGATCAAAAAACTATAGTTTCCTCAAATTCTCAGAAAGTGTATTGATGAATTTTTGTAACGGACTCTTAATCATCATCGTCATCATCGGGTTAAAATCACCTTCGAAAAGTAATTGTACCTCAGACGAATTGTCGGATATTTTGTTCACATTGGCTGTTAAAGTAAAGGGTAATTTGCTACTGGCAGCACCCAATACTAATTGAGAATATGGCGTTTTTTCTTTCAAAACCAATCGAATTTCAGGCATTCCCTTTAATCCAAAAAGAAACGAATCCCCATCAACTTCAAATTTTTGAATATTTTCAGGCATTAATTGTTCGAAGTTATCCATTTTTGACAAAAACTCAAATATTTCTTTTTCAGACTTTGGTACCGTAAATTTGTTTGTTTCTAAATTCATATTATTCGTTTGATTCTAACTTTATTAGCTTTTAATCCCTTGACAATGATATGTATGGAGAGAGAAAATTATTTACCCCATTTACCGGGGTCATTACGCCAAGTATTTAAATCATATAGATTTTTTTCAGTAATATAATTGGAATCTAAAGCTTGTTCGAGTAAAGATTCATAATCGCTCAATGTTGTTAATTCTAAATTTTCTTTTAAAAAATTTTCATCAGCAATTGGAAACCCATATGAAAATATTGCTACCATTCCTTTAATTGTCGCATCGGCTTCTTTTAAAGCACGAACGGCATTTAAACTACTTTTTCCAGTACTAATTAAATCCTCAACTACCACTACTGTTTGTCCTTTGTCTAAAAAGCCTTCAATCTGGTTTTTTCTTCCGTGTTTTTTAGGTTCTGGTCTAACATAAATAAAAGGGACCCCTAATTCTTGAGCTACCAATACTCCAACAGCAATGGCACCTGTCGCAACACCTGCGATAACATCAGGTTTTCCGTATTTATCTGTAATTATTTTTGACAAATGTTCTCGAATATAATTCCTTATTGGTACATATGAAAGAGTAACTCTATTATCACAATAAATGGGTGAATTCCACCCCGAAGCCCATGTAAATGGATCTTCAGGTTGTAACTTTATCGCTTTTATTGACAAAAGCAATTCAGCTGTTTTTTTTGCTGTATTTTTGTTCAAAATCATGCTGCAAATGTATACAATTTTTATCAACGATGTTCCAATTTTCTTGATCGATCATTATAATAATATTGAAAGTAAATTATTATTTGAATATGAGGATAACTCTATTGAGAGTGTTTTAATGAAGGCCAAATCAGGGAAATTAAATAAAATATTTCTCTACCATGCGGACATAAAGATACTATGGGAAAAGTTTAAGGAATATTTTAAAATTGAAAAAGCTGCTGGAGGACTTGTTAAAAATGATCAGGGTAAGATTCTATTTATATATCGATTGGGTAAATGGGATTTACCCAAAGGAAAGATTGAAAAGGGAGAATCAAAAAAGGAAGCAGGTAGAAGGGAAGTTATGGAAGAATGTGGATTAGAGGAAGTGACCATAGAAAGAAAGCTTCAAAGAACCTTTCATATTTTTGAGCGAAAAGGGAAGGAAACATTAAAAATTACTCATTGGTATTTGATGAATACCAGTTATCAGGGAAAATTAACACCTCAATTGGAAGAGGATATTACCCATGTGGTTTTTAAAAATAAAGGAGAAATAAAAGAAGCTCTTGAAAATACTTATGGTAATATTAGATTACTGTTTCAAAATTTGGATCTGTAAATCAATTTTGAAAATAATAACCTGAGTTTGACTTAAAATATAAGCACAGCTTCTTTAAATATTTCCATAGCTAATTCAAATTTTTGCAGTACTATCTGGATAATTCAAAGGAATTTGAAGCAGGGTATTGGAATATTTTCGAAGCCTATCAATAGGAAAGTCATTATTATGCAATCTTTGAATCAAAAAAATATCGAAATAACTCGCTATTACATATTTTTATAAATCCAAATCTCACTCAATAATGACTTTCTGTGTAAATAGTTTAAGACAAACTCAGGTTAATAATGTACTTTTGCAAATTCAAAAAATAGACCATGGAAAAATTCATTAGAAAGAAAGTAAAGAATGCAAGAAATGATGTTTTTTCTGGTATAACGGTTGCCTTGGCATTGGTGCCTGAAGCGGTAGCATTTGCATTTGTTGCAGGTGTTGACCCCTTGGTTGGATTGTATGCTGCTTTTATGGTTGGTTTAATTACTTCCGTATTTGGTGGTAGACCTGGAATGATATCAGGCGCTACAGGAGCCTTGGCTGTAGTAATGGTTTCGTTGGTTTCTGAAGGGAATGCGATGGGTGCTGAAGGAGACAACCTGGGTCTGTATTATTTGTTTGCAACGGTAATTCTCATGGGGATTATTCAAATGCTGGCAGGTATTTTTAAACTGGGTAAATTTGTTAGGTTGATTCCACATCCGGTAATGATGGGTTTTGTAAATGGTTTGGCCATTGTTATTTTTATGGCTCAATTAAGTATGTTTCCACAGGATTTTGGTAATGGGTTTTGGTTAATGATTGGATTGGTTGCCTTGACCATGTTGATTATGTGGGGGCTTCCTAAAATAAAAGTGTTTTCAAAGTTCCCCGAAGCTCTGATTGGAATATTAGTCGTTTCGGCAATAGTTATTCTAGGAGGTTTAGATGTTGCAACGGTTGGTTCGTTTATTAGAGATGGGGGAGGAGAAGGTTTGAAAGGTGGTTTGCCTACCATACATTTGGAAACATTTTCTAAAATTCCAATGAATTTTGAAACCTTTAAATTTATAGCTCCTTATGCTCTTATATTGGCAGCCATAGGATTGATAGAATCCTTAATGACATTGAATTTAATTGATGAATTAACTGAGACCCGAGGTAATGGTAATCGTGAATGTATGGCTCAAGGAGGTGCTAATATTGTTACCGGACTTTTTGGTGGTATGGGTGGATGTGCCATGATTGGACAATCTATAATTAATATCAAAGGGGGAGGAAGAACACGACTTTCAGGAATAGTTGCAGCTCTTACCCTATTGGCATTTATATTATTTGCTTCGGGATTGATCGAGCAAGTGCCTATTGCAGCTTTGGTAGGAGTTATGTTTATGGTTGTTGTTGGAACTTTTGCCTGGAGTAGTTTTAGAATCATAAACAAGATTCCAAGAACCGATCTTTTTGTTTTGATATTAGTTTCAGGAATGACTGTTATTTTTGACCTGGCAATTGCAGTAATTTCAGGTGTAATTGTAAGTGCCTTGGTGTTCTCATGGGAAAATGCAAAACGTATTAGAGCACGTAAACGAATGAAAGCTGATGGAACTAAAATTTATGAAATTTGGGGACCATTATTCTTTGGATCGATACAGGCATTTAATGATAAGTTTGATATAAAACAGGATCCTCAAAATGTGGAAATTGATTTTGTAGAGTCAAGAGTTAGTGACCATTCTGCATTAGAGGCTATTTTGAATCTGGTTAAGAAATATGAAAACGAAGGTAAATCAATTCATTTGAAACATTTAAGTGAAGAATGTAAGGATTTATTATATAGGGCTGATCCAAAATTTCATGAAGTCATAATAGAAGATATTGATGATCCTCGTTATCATTTAGCAGCAAATCCTGAAAAATTTGAAAAAGGACTCTCTGAATACTAATTTTAAAACCCAAACCTAATAAGTGAATCTTCCATGCGAGGTTCATGTTGTACGGGAATCTCCATTTTATAAGTTTTTGGCACTTTTTCCCAATCTTCATATAAATTACCATCTATATAGTATCTTTTGGGAGTATCAGCTGTTTCTTCATAAGATAACTCCATCATAATACCATAAGTAAATTTTGGCGATTCGGTACCTGCACGATTTCCATCTAAAACGAGTTCAAGGCTTCCATCTCCATCAATATCCATCTTAATCCAATTCAATTCTAATATTTCATGGTAGGTTCCGTCCGTTACCATATTTTTTATTTCAGTGTTAAATTTTAGAATAATTTGTTCAGCATTGGGTGTATTCTTGCTAATGACAAAATGAAGAGATTTAACTAATAGTGGATTTTGACCTATTTCAAGAAATTTAGTTACATCATTTAATTGAAATTTTAACAGGTACTGAATAATCAGGGCATCTACTAGCATATAGTCAATTTCTCCAGAAATTAATCTTTCTAAATTTTGTTGATTATTACTGCCCGGTATTAAGATAATATTTTGTCTGGCATTGATGTCTCCATAAGCATAATTTTCAATCACGCCCAATTTTTTACCCGTAAGATCCCTAAAAGAAGTTGCTCCTACATCACTATCTTTTAATCCAACGAGTACCAATTGATTATTTAAATAAGGATCGGAAAATATAAAGTCAATTTCTCGTTCATCATTTTTCCAAAGTGCCGCACTACCATCAAATTTTCCTTCCTTAATTCGAGAGATGACATCGCTAAAGGATATCATTTCTGTACTGGTTTCAATATTTTGTCTTCTTAATGCTTCATCTACCAAATCGGAAGCAATTGATTTTTCACCTTCTATATTACTAAACGGTGGCCAAATATCTGAGACTAGTTTCAGTTCAATGTTTTGAGATATAACAGATACGAATGATAAAAAAAGGAAGGGAAGGAATAGCTTTTTCATAAGTGTTTTTTGTAAAATTAGAAATAAAATAGGAAAATACTTTAGAATTGAAGTATAATTAATGACACCATTACTATTAGCTAGGAATTATCATTCAATAAATTATATTTATTCAAAGAACCACAATCGTTGGAGCTCTTGAATTTCAAATAGTTATTTTAAAACCCGGTAAATAGGATATTGTAAATGAGACTTTTCATAATAATTTGATCTTTTGTAAATAAAATTCAGTTGAGCGTACCAATTCTTTCTAAATTCCGGATCTTCTTTCTTTTTTAATTCAAATTCAGATTTTAATTTTGCATTTTGATTTAAAATTTCAAGAGCCAAATCCTCAAAAACATAAGGTGAAAAACCTTCTTTTTGTTGCAAAATAATATCGAAAATGTTCCAATTGAAAAATGAATCTTTGGCTTCAGGTTCCAAAGTTTCCAATAAATACCTTATTCCAGATTGATCTGTTGGAACATAATAATCACCTTTTTTAAAAACTTTAGATTGATATGATTTTACTACTTCGGTTTCAAAATGCATTAAATGTCCTTCATATGGATTTTTAACTGATTTATAATCTTTAATTTGATAAGATTCAACATGGATTGTAGTATCTCTTAGAATAGGTTCAATTCGAATATTATTCATGTTTAATAAATTGATAATATTCCACCACCCTTTAGGAATTAGATAGCCTTTTGGAATTATTATTTCTTTGGAAGGTTTAAAACTGTTATAATAAGTAATGGGTTTTGTAAAAGGCTTAGAACGATCATATTTTAGTCTTTTCTGACCCGTTATTTCGCTTTCAATATAACTTCCTTCATATCCCTTAAAATCCAATATGCTAGTTTTTGTACTATCAATTTCCCAAAGAATAGGATACGTCTTTTTAGTCAAAATATTTTCAGTTACTTTTTCTCTCAATTTTTTTATTTCTTTTCCATGATTCTTTAAAAAATCTAAAGTGCTGATCATTAATTCATAAGTGCCCTCGACCCGTTGTTTGTAAGGTTTTAACATATGCGTTTCAACCATCAAGCCTAAAGTGTTGAATAGCGTTGTATACCCAGTAGAATATCTTGGAGAATCAAAAAATTGTGAGAAACCATTTTCTGGAACTTGATTAAAAACATTAACATATGGAGTTATTATCCAATCCCTGGATTCCAAATTCTTAACAATTTCAGGCATCATTTTTTCGTTCATAAATTTGCCTAATTCTCCACCTAGTTTGTTATGTTGAGTAAATAAATGTGTCAATGTATATTGGTAATCAGCTCCGTTACTCACATGATTGTCTATAAAAACATCTGGATTAATGGAATGAAATATTTTAGCAAAGGCTACCGTATTTTTTGTGTCGCTTTTGATAAAATCCCGATTCAAATCATAATTTCTTGCATTTCCTCTAAAGCCATATTCAACAGGTCCATTTTGATTGGTTCTAGAAGTTGAATTTCTGTTGAGGCTACCACCAACATTATAAATTGGAATGATGCATATCACAATATTTTCATATTGATTTTTTAATTCTTTACTCTGAACAATGTCTCTTAATAACATCATACTTGCATCAATACCATCCGGTTCACCTGGATGGATTCCATTATTGATTAAAATGGTGTTTTGGGTAATTTTTTGAAAGTCGAAAATTTTATCGGTATTAAAAATTACCAAATGCAAAGGAAACCCGGAATCAGACATTCCCATTTCTTGTACCGATATTTCTGGATGAATTTCGGATAATTTTTGGTAAAACTCTATAGTTTGCTCATAGGTAGCGGTTTCTTTTCCCTTACTTTTTTCAAACTGAGTAATAAAATTTTGAGAAAAAATGTTCAATGAAACAAATACAAAAAGAAGGATTACTTTTTTTTTCAAAATTAATTTCTAATTACAATATCAGGTACTAATAAAGAAACATCACCATTATTTCTTAGTATGTCTCGTACAATACTTGAACTTATATAGGAATTATCGGCACTGGTTAATAAAAAAACTGTTTCAATGGTTGATAATTTTCTATTGGTTTGAGCAATTGCCTTCTCAAACTCAAAATCGGCGGGGTTTCTAAGTCCGCGTAAAATATATTTACTGTCAACCTTTTTACAGTAATCAATAGTTAATCCTTCATAAGTGTCCACCTTTATTTTTGGGTTACACTCATATGTTTTTTCAATGAAATGTTTACGTTGTTCAACTGAAAACATATATTTTTTATCGGCATTGGTACCAATAGCAACGATTATTTCATCAAATAATGGAAGCGCTCTATTAATAATGTCTGTATGACCTAAAGTTAAGGGGTCGAATGATCCGGGAAATACTACTCTATTCATAATTTTATTATTAAAAATGAAAC
>JAUXGV010000226.1 GCA_030621915.1 Flavobacteriaceae bacterium | reverse complement strand
GCAAGTCCGGCACCAATAGCAGCAAACGCTCCAAAATCTAAATTTTCCATAAGGACAAAATATTTAAAAAATTAATAATTAATGTTCATCTTCTAATGCCTGCCCAAAATAAAGGGCTGACAACATTGTAAATATATATGCTTGAATAGCTACAACTAATATTTCAATTACACTGATAAATACAGTGAATAAAACTGAAGCGGGTGCTACCCAAATCGTTTCCATAATAAATATTAATGAAATCAAACTCAAAACAATTACGTGACCCGCAGTAATATTTGCAAACAAACGAATCATTAGAGCTATTGGTTTTACAAACATTCCAATTAACTCAATTGGAGCCAAAAATATTTTCATTGCTACCGGTAGTCCAGGCATCCAGAATATATGTTTCCAATAATTTTTCTTTGCAACAACCGTAGTAATTATAAATGTAATGAAAGCCAAAGTAAATGTAAAGCCAATATTTCCACTTAAGTTTGAGCTAAAAGGAAAAAATGGAATTAATCCAAAAATATTATTCAACCAAATAAAGAAAAATATGGTTAATAAAAATGGCATATATTTTTTGTATTTGTGTTCACCTATATTAGGGATAGCAACTTCATCCCGAATAAATACGATAATAGGCTCCATAAATTTCGCGATTCCTTTAGGAGCGCCATTTCCAGATTTTTTATAAGATTTAGCAGCTGATAAAAATAACAGAATCAAAACTATCATTGATAAAAACATTGAAAACACATTTTTAGTAATTGACAGATCCAAAACCCGACTATTTATCGAATGATGCTCGGCATCGAGATCAACATATTGGCCATGTGAATTGGCTTCGTCATTTGCGTAATAAATCTTACCATGAAATAATGTAAACTTCTGATCTTCTTTTTCTACAACTATAGTGGCATTTTCATCATGATGAAACTCGCTGGACATAAAAGTCACCAAGCCATTTTCTGTCCATAAAATTATGGGTAATGGCATAGAAACAGGATGGCCTTTCCAATCAAGAATATGAAAATTATGAGAGTCGCCAACATGATGTAATATCATTTCTGTTACGTCAAACTCAGTATTCTCGGCTGTTTCTTTTTGATGTTCTTGTGCTGAAAGTGTTCCAGATATAGGAAGAAGGAACAGTATAGTAAGTAGTATGTTTTCGATAGTTTTTCTTGCTATCATAAGTATCAAATTTCAATAAAATTTTATAGTCTCATTTTTCGACTGCAAATGTACTGAAATTATTCTTAAAATAAACAGGAAAAAACAACTTAATTTTTAATATTTTGAGAGCTAATATGAACTCAATTTTTTTCATTTAAAATCATTAGAGCAACCCTTGTTTCGAGTATAAGAAAAACAAAATAAGCTATAAAAAATGCAAAAACTGTTGGTTTGGGGTTTACACTTTTATTGAAAAATAATGGCAATAAGAATATCAATACAGCCACCATTTTCAGTAGACTTAATATTACAAAAGTATTAAAAACTTTATCTGGTTTAATTTTGCTTCGATGTTGTAAAAAATATATTAGAGCGGATACAGTAATAAATTGAAAAGCATAAATTTTCCATGTTTCAAAATAGAAATCAACGGAAATAAATAAAGATTGAAGGATATAATGATGAATACCGTAAATAACAATTGTAAAAATTGAGAGTTGAATTAAAAATTTTCCAAATCCAAACCTCTTAGTGGGTTCATTCATTTTTAATCGGTATTATTGGTTACTTGCTTAATAACTACATACAGAGATGCAAAAATGAAAAGCAAAGAAAAAACGACGGTAAATATACTGTTTTCATTCGGATACTTTTCGTCTAATTTCACTCCAATAAAAGCTCCAATAAAAATTGTAACTGCCATTTGAAAACCAATACCTGAATAACGTGCGTATTTGTTAAGCTGTTTTTTTGGTTTGCTGTCCTTCATTTGAGATGGCTTTAACAGCACCTTTCATGGTACAAGTTGCATTAAATGCTGCACCGGGTTCTACAGAAAGTTTGCCTAAAGTTACATCTCCACTAATGTCCGCAGTGTTTTTCAATGATAATATTTGATCCACTAAAAGTTTTCCTGAAAATGTCCCTTCAATATCCGCATTGGTACAATCAATTGTTCCTGTAACAATACCGTCTTTACCGATAACAACTCGTCCTGAAGTTTTAATGGTTCCTTCAATTTTACCATCCACTCTAAAATCACCGTCAGAACTAATATCTCCAACGAGCGAAGTGTTTTTAGCAATAATATTTCTTTCTCCTGGTTGACTTTGACTTGGCATATCTTTTTTTTCGTTAAACATGATTTAAATTTTTATAGTATTCCCCTTATTATTTCACGATTTCCGAATCAATTTTTTCTAAAACTGATTGAGCGTGTTTGCTTTCTTCTGTATTTGGAAAATCAATTATTACATTGTTTAACTTTGCAATAAAAGATTTTTCGCCTTCCGTTTTATAAATTAAGTACGCTTTTAATAATTTAAATTTCGGCTCTAATTCTGATCCTTTAAATTTTTCAAGTGCCTCATTTACACTTCTTAACGAATAGTTATAATCTTCTTCCTGATAACAAACGTAAGCATTTTTATATATATTTTCCGGGCTTTCTTCATTGTTTTTTGAAATCAAAACTGATTTAGGACTTAGTATAATTTCAGCATAGCGAGAATCCGGATATTCCTTAACGATTTTGTCTCTATATTTATTGCTCAAATTGCTATCAAAATTTTCATATGTTTTGTATAAATGATACTGTGTTGGCAATATTAGTTTTGGTTTGGGGTCATTAATTAAAAATGCTTCAAAATTTTCAACAGCCAATTCATATTCTTTAAATTGCTCCTTATAAATTAATCCTAAATTGTAATATGCGTCACTTCTTTGATTTGTAAAACTATCTATAACCACTTCACTTGTTGGGATTTGATCAATGTAAAAATTCAAATCGTACCTAATATCATCTTCAACAACAACATCTACATTTTGGCTCTGTAAGGTGTTGATAGTAACGCCACTATTTCCAGAAATTATCCAGTTGTCTGCCAAAGGTCGATTTCCAAATTTATTTTTAAATTTTTGTTTACCCATTCCCACAGATTGTAAATTATAAAAATAAAATTTACCGGTATTGATATTCTGATTTACATCAGTTATATCAAAATTACCATAATCAGCATTCAAGCTTTCAATTTCCAATCTTTTTCTTTCCTCTTCGTCTTTAATTTTTAATTGATCAATGTAATTCTGAAAATAAACTTTTTGATCTTCAGGATTCATCGCTGCTAATGTGAGTATACTGTCATTAACAGAAACAATGTTTTCGTAATGAATTACATCTATTAAACTTTCTTTTTTCTTAATAATTCTTCTTAACCTTCTAGTATTTTGATCCAATGAAACTTGTAAGACACTGTCATAATATGATTCAGCCAATTGAAAATTAGTGTCGTCAAAATATAAATCTCCAAGTTTTTCATAAGACAGTCCTTTTTGGAATGGTTTCTTAGTATTATGAACAATTGATTTTTCATAATAATCATAGGCATTGTTTATATAGCCTTGTTCTTGGGCAATAAACCCAATTTGATAATATAATTCGTCCAAATAAGGTCGATTGTCTCGATCTTGAATCAATTCGTTTAAAGTAAATACAATCACACCTGTACTATCCGTCTCTGAATAGTTTTTAGCTCGTTCAATAATAGAGTGCACCTTATATTTTTGAGGAACTTTTTTCATATAAGATAGGTTATCGAACACCATATTCGAAGAATCAATTTTATTTTGTTCCCTGTAAATTTGCCCCAGGATAAACAAATTTCTAGCTCCTTGATTCTCATCTATAAAATAGGTAGTTGATTTTTTTAAATGCTCAATAACCAATTGAGTACTGTCTATTTGAGTATAGGTCATGGCCATGGT
>JAUXGV010000012.1 GCA_030621915.1 Flavobacteriaceae bacterium | reverse complement strand
TGCCATATAACCACCCCCAATTTCTGTTCCACCACAATATTCAATGACAGGTTTGTTATTAGCCAATTGCATTAAATAGCCCATTTCCTGGGGGTTCGAAACTTCACCTGTTGAGCTAAAACATTTTATTGAATTCCAATCCATCCCTTCCATACATTTGCTGTTTTTCCACTGTCTCACAAAACTTGGAATAACGCCCAGCATATTAACTTTGGCATTTTCAACGAATTCACCAAATTCAGAACCCATTGGAGCTCCATAATAAAGGCCAATTGCTGCTTTGTTTATTAAGGTTGCAAATACCAACCATGGTCCCATCATCCATCCGAGATTCGTGGGCCAACAAACCACATCATTTTTTTGAATGTTTTGATGATAATATCCATCCGAAGCTCCTTTGATAGGTGTGGTATGTGTCCAGGGTATTGCTTTGGGTTCACCCGTTGTTCCTGAAGAAAATAATACAGTTATGATGTCATCCGGATGTTGAATGACACTATCAAATTGATCATGATTTGAAATAAAATCATCAAAAAATAGATCGTTTTTTCTCAATGGGATATCTTCATTAGATACTTTAATAACTATAACCTTAGGAGGTTCGGCCTCTAAAACCTTTTGATATAATGGAAGAAGCTTAACGCCCCTTTTTAACACATCCTGCGTGAAAATTATTTTGGGTTTGGTAATTTTTAGGCGAACCTTTATTTCATCAGAGGTAAAACTATCGGCAATAGTGACAACCGGATTTCCTGCCTTTATTCCAGCCAAATAAATAGCTACAGATTCAACGGTCATTGCCATATCAATAGCAATATAATCTCCTTTTATAATATCTAATCGTCTTAGGCCATTCGCAATTTGATTGACTAGACTCATTAATTTTTTTTGTGAAACCGTTTGCAATTGACCATCTTCTTCCTGATAAATTATGGACGTTGAATCTTCGCTATTCTGAAAACAGGAATCAACTATATTTAGTTTTGCACCTTTTAGCCATTGAGTATGTTCCACTCCATGGGATATATCAAAAATAGAAGTATATTTTTTTTGAAGATTGATATTAAGATTATCAACTGTTTGTGACCAGAATTCAGGTTTTTCTTGAACAGACCATTCCCAAAATTTTTGGTAATTCTCAAAACCATTTTTTTGCATCATTTTGTAAATGTTGCTTTGAGAAATTGTTTCAGCGGAAGGGGTCCATGAAGCTTTAAGGGTCATTTTAAAATTCTATGTCATCTGTTGGTTTTGGTGTTGTTTCTTCTTTATCTTCGGTTTCAGCAGGTATCGTATTGCAATCTATTCGAATGGAGAGATTTTCAGGTCTTTCAAAAGCTTCCATACTGACTTCTAAATCTTCATCTGCATAACATTTTTGCATATAAAGAGCCCAAACAGGTAAGGCCATTGATGCACCTTGCCCTCTTGCCAAATCAGTAAAATGTACAGATCTAACTTCACCGCCTACCCATACCCCTGTAGAGAGATTGGGGACCATTCCCATAAACCAGCCATCTGATTGATTTTGAGTGGTACCGGTTTTTCCGGCAATAGCATTTTCAAACTTATAGGGATAGCCTGTGACAACATCATCAGGATATTTTCCGCCTGAAGTTCTTAACCGAATACCTGATCCAGAAGTGGTTACGCCTTCCATTAAATTAACTATGGTATAAGCGATTTCTTCGTTTAAAACTTCTTTTGTTTTTGGTGTAAATTCTTCCAAAATCGTACCGTTTTTATCTTCTATTCGCAATAACATCATGGGTTTGATATACATTCCTTTATTGGCAAAAGTATTCAATGCACCAACCATTTCGTATAAACTTAAATCTACAGTCCCCAAGGCTAAGGATGGGACAGCCACTATTTCAGATTCAAAACCTAAATTTTTTGCCAGGCTTACTACATTTTGAGGTGTTGCACGATCAATTAAATTTGCAGAAATCACATTAATCGAATTGGCCAAGGCATTTTTCATAGTTCTGAATCCTCCATATTTTTCTCCAGCATTTCTAGGAGTCCAATCCTCGTCCAAATGATATTTTCCTGCAGGAATGGTATAAGGAGTATTGGGAAACTCATCACAAGGAGATAACCGCAATTGATTAATTGCTGTAGCATAAACAAATGGTTTAAAGGTTGAACCTACCTGCCGCTTTCCTTGTTTTACATGATCATATTGAAAATGTTTGTAATTAATTCCACCAACCCAAGCTTTTACATGTCCGGTTTGTGGATCTGTTGAAAATAATCCTGATTGTAAAATGTGCATATTGTACCTGATAGAATCATAAGGAGTCATTACAGTGTCAATCTCACCCTGCCATGAAAAGATTTTCATTTCGGTTTCTTTTTGAAAGGATTCTAAAATTTCTTTTTCAGATTTTTTGCTTCTTTTCATTTTTCTCCACCGGTCAGATCGTTTCATGGCGGATAACATAGTTCCCTTAACCTGTTCTGTTGTCAAATCATAAAAAGGGGCCGTTTTGTTATTTTTTTGTTGTTTATTAAAAACTCCTTGAAGGTTAGTCATATGCTCGTCCATAGCTTCCTCTGCATATTTCTGCATACGAGAATCTAAGGTTACATAAATTTTTAACCCATCACGATAAATATTATAGCTTTCCCCATCAGGTTTAGGATTTTTCTTAATCCATCCCTTCATAAAATCACGAACATATTCTCTAAAATACGTAGCTGTTCCATCGTTATGACCTTCTAAATTAATATCCAATTTTAAAGGAATGCTTTGCAAAGAATCTTTGTCTTTTTCTGACATAAAGCCATTCCTTACCATTTGTTTGAAAACTATATTCCTTTTTTGTTCTACCAGTTCAGGTCGGCTCATAGGGTTGTATAAGGAGGAGTTTTTGAGCATTCCTACCAGCATTGCCGATTCCTCAATATTTAATTCAATGGGCTCCTTGCCAAAATGAATTCTTGCTGCGGATCGAATTCCCACAGCTGCATGACCAAAATCGTATTTGTTGAGGTACATAGATATGATCTCATTTTTAGTGTATTGTCTTTCCAATCTAATAGAAATAACATATTCCTTTGATTTTTGTATCACCCGTTTTACGATATTACCCGAGGCCTTTTTTGTAAAAACCATTTTTGCTAATTGCTGTGTAATGGTACTGGCTCCGCCCCGTGATCCCAAATAAGCAAAAGCTCTTGCAGTTCCGCGAAAATCAATACCAGAATGAGAATAAAACCGCTCATCTTCAGTAGCCACAAGGGCTTGAATTAAATTTTGTGGTAAATCCTTAAATTTAACAGGAGTTCGGTTTTCCCGATAGTATTTTCCAAGGGTTTTCCCGTCAGATGAAATTACTTCTGAGGCTAAATTGTTCTCTGGATTTTCCAGCTCTTCGAAGGTTGGTAATTTTCCAAATACACCCAATGAGGCCAATAAAAATATTAGAAAGGCGAATAGTACACCTCCTAAAAATAATTTCCAAATCCATTTTGTAATTCTGGATGTTGTATTTTTTTTATTTTTATTAGCCATTATTAATTTACTTTTTCAATTTGTAAACCCACATCAGTTATACCATCTAGATAAATTAATCCGTCAACATTTCTGGTTTTCCGCATGGCATGTTGGATATGAATATTATAATCACCTTGAATAGGAAAAGTGACCTGTGTTTTATATTCCAATTTATTTTCTTTTACATCGGTCATTCCTGTGCCCAAAAAATTACCTTCAGGTGTTGTCATTTCATATTCCAATGTATCAACTATGTGATAATTATTGGGAAATTTTATGCCCACAATTAAAAATAGATTACTAAACTCATAATCTTTATTATTTCGAAGTGAGACAAATATGTTGTTTCTGCTCAATGTATCCATCGAATTAATTTTAAAATTAACAATCGAATCCTTATGCCACTCTGCATCTTCAATAGGCGTATATTGATCAAATATCATTTTTCTTGTACAGGAATTCATTGTTAGAATAACGATAATAAATAGGATCATATTACCAAAGGAAAATTTTATTTTATGCAACTGCATTGAAATGTTTAATTATTTTTTCGTTGAACGTTATTTTTGTTTTTATTGGTATTTCTGTTTCTAAAACTTTTACCTTTTCTTCTTTTCTTTTTCTTTTTTGGTTTATCAAATCTAGTCAAGCTATCTTGCCCAACAAGATCCGTAAATGTAGATTTTTCCGGAGTTTCATATTCTAAATCAAAAGCGTATTCTTCAAGGCTTTGGGCTTTTTCATCTTTTTTATTCAGTTCGATTATTCGATTGGTTTGATCAACCCCCAATTTGTGCCAATGAACCGGATTTTCTTTATAAGCATACCATATCCAACCCTCAAAAATGTCCATTTTTTGAAAAATAGCGATCCCTTTTTCCGTTTTTAAATAAAGATCTGTTTTAGGGAAATTTTTTAAAGCATCTAAATAAGAATCCAATTCATAATTCAAGCAACATTTTAGCTTACCACATTGGCCCGCAAGTTTTTGTGGATTCAATGATAATTGCTGATACCTTGCAGATGAAGTGCTTACCGATCTGAAATCTGTTAACCAAGTGGAACAGCATAGTTCTCTTCCGCAGGATCCAATTCCTCCTAAACGTGCAGCTTCCTGTCGTAGCCCAACTTGTTTCATTTCAACACGTATGCTAAAAGTAGCCGCTAATTCTCTGATTAATTGTCTGAAATCAACCCGGTCATCGGCAGTATAATAAAATGTGGCTTTATTGCCATCACCTTGAAATTCTATATCCGAAAGTTTCATTTTTAGCCCTAAACGACTTATAATAAGCCTGGATTTCTTTTGAACTTCAGGCTCTTTTTCCCTGGCACCTACCCAAATATCAATATCCTTTTGACTGGCTTTTCGATATACCTGATTGATTTCTTCACTATCAACAGAAATATTTTTTTTCCGCATTTGAACCTTAACCAATTCACCTGTTAAAGTAATAACACCAATATCATGACCTGGAGAAGTTTCTACAGCCACTACATCGCCCATACTTAAAGGAATATTTTTACCGTTTTTGTAGAAGGATTTTCTGCCATTTTTAAACCGAACCTCTACAATATCAAAGGGTTTTTGACTATTGGGCAATGTCATATTTGAAAGCCAATCAAAAACTGTCAATTTATCGCAGCTTCCAGAAGCACATGCACCATTATTTTTACAGCCGGTGGGTAGTCCGTTTGAAGAAGTTGAGCAAGTATTACAGCTCATAGAATATATATATTTTGAATTGAGAATTATTAAAATTCTCAATGAAAGTTCATAAAATTTTATGGGTAAATATACTATTTTTTTATGCAATATTGGCTAAACTCATTTTCTAATGAATAAAAAGGGATTGTTGAAAATAGTATCGGATTGAGTAAATAACTCCCAACTTTTTATTTCCTTTGTAATTCATAAAATACCTTATGCTATTCAAAGATATAATAGGTCAGGAAAAAATTAAAAATCATTTGACGCAAACAGTTGCGAATGGGAGAATTCCACATGCACAGCTATTTGTTGATCCAACTGGGAGTGGTGCTTTGCCTATGGCCATGGCTTATGCACAGTATATTTTATGTAATAATATAGATGGGGAAAATAATTCCGGGAATCATTCCTGCAATTTAAAGTTTGAAAAATTGGGCCACCCTGATTTACACTTTGCTTTTCCGGTTGCGACCAATGACAAAGTTAAAAAGCACCCTGTAAGTAATTTATTTATGTCAGAATGGAGAGAATTCATTTTAAATAACCCTTACGGAAGCCTTTTTAATTGGTATCAAAAATTGGGGATTGAAAACAAACAAGGCCAGATTGGTGTTGATGAAGCCGAAGAAATTATCAAGAAATTGGTTTTAAAATCCTATGAAGGAGGTTATAAAATAATAATTATTTGGATGGCAGAAAAAATGAATACAGCAGCTGCCAATAAATTATTGAAATTAATTGAAGAACCCCCTAAAGACACCCTGCTTTTGTTAATAGCTGAGAATGAAGAGCAAATAATTAATACAATATTATCCCGTTGTCAGGTTTTACATTTTATATCTCTGTCGGAAAGTGAGATTAAAAGTGCATTGGTTTTAGAACATTCCATTGATGATAATACAGCTGCTAAAATTGCGCATCAGTCTCATGGGAATTGGAACAAAGCTCAGCACTTAATACTTAATAATGACAATGAGCAAGTTTTTGAAAAATGGTTTGTAGCTTGGGTCAGGTCGGCCTTTAAAGTTAAAGGTAATGCAAGTGTCATTCAAGAATTAATTATTTGGAGTGAAGAAATTGCAAAAACCGGAAGAGAAACACAAAAGAGGTTTTTGCGTTATTGCTCCCATTTTTTCCGTCAGGCTTTATTGGCTAATTATAAGGCAAATGAATTGGTTTTTTTTGAATCAACCAGTTCAGAGTTTGACTTAAATAAATTTGCACCCTTTGTTCATGGAGGGAATATTGAAAATATTAATGCTGCACTGGAAGACGCCATCTACCATATTGAAAGAAATGGCAATGCTAAAATAATTTTGTTAGATCTATCTATGCAGCTTACCAGATATTTGCATCAAAAAGAAGTACAAAGTGAAAAGTGAAAAGTTTATTGCAATTCCCTGAATAATGTTGACTGGTTTTTATTTATCATATATAACTCCATAGTTTTAACATCAAATGAAATTTGGATTAAAATTGAATATTTAATTCATTCCGGTAGAACATAAAAAAATACGGCTATGAAATGACTAAAACTACCCAATAAAACAAAAATGTGAAAAATGGCATGATTATACTTGATACTGTGCAATAGGTATAATAAGGCTCCAAAAGTATAAAATAAACCTCCGGCTAATAACCATATTAAACCGTTAAATGGGAAATTATTGATCAAAGGATTTAAAGCAAAAATAATTAACCAACCCATTAAAACATAAGCTATTGTGGATACTTTGTCATATTTACCTGTATAGAATAATTTAAGGACAATACCTATAATGGCCAATCCCCATGCTATTCCAAATATTGTCCAACCTACCCATCCTGTCAATACAACCAGCGTAAAAGGCGTATAGGTACCTGCTATTAAAACATAGATGGAAGCATGGTCAAAAATGTTTAAGCGTTGTCTCAATTTTGGAGTCTTGGAATAGTGATAAAAGGTGGAAGCACTATATAAAACAATTAGGCTCAACCCATAAATACTAAAACTGACAATGTGTTTGGCAGTACCGTCTTTACTGGAATAGACTACTAATAAAACTAGTGCAACAATACTTAATACCAAGCCAATAGCATGCGATATTACGTTCATTTTTTCTTCTTTGGTATTATAGGTAGTATCGTTTTTCATTTTAATTGAATTATTTGGTAGTACTTATCATATAACTTTTGTCAGTAGATAATGCATTGTATATGACCTGATATGTTTCATTTATTATTTGGTTTGCCTGTGCCAATTCTCGCTTTAAAGTTGGAATAAATTTATGGATTTTAACCCTAAGTGTTCCTGGCCTCCCACTAAAATATATATTATGAATATCTTTTTTTACAATCAAAAAAAGAAATGGGAACAACGGGTAGTTGGTTTTCAAGAAATTATTTATTGTAAAACCCATTATAAATAAAAGGGTTTTTGACCAAATGCGAGCTATTTTAAAATAAATTGGGAACCATTTCTCCTTTGATATAATGATAACTAAAAAAGGTAGTAGCAAAATAATTAACGTGAAAGTGCAGAAAACAAACCAGACGTGCCAAAATAAGATGCCGATATTTTTAATGATACTCATGACGTTCAAAAATAGAAAATTTCAATAAAAATAGATTGGTATTTATCAAACGGACTTCGATCTTAACAATTCTTTGTTAATAGTTTTTTTTAAAATTTTGTAAAATATATTTTCATTTTATATAAATTTATTGATTATTAATCATTTAAACTTTTGAATTATGGAATTTTTATATTTTATTATAATCGGTGCAGTTGCCGGATGGCTGGCAGGAAGGATAATGAAAGGCGGTGGTTTTGGGTTGCTATTAAATATTGTATTGGGTATTATTGGTGGCGCTGTAGGTGGATGGCTTTTTGGAATTCTTGGTTTGAGTTCGGATGGAAGTCTTATTGGATCCTTAATTACTTCGGTGGTTGGTGCTATTGCAGTTTTATTTATTGCAGGGCTTTTTAAAAAATAAAACGCAATGTTGGTTTAAAAAAGTGAGTATTTGCCACTTTTTTACATGTAAATAAATTTAGATGGTAATTTCGAAATACCTATTTTTGCCATTTAATTTTACAAAAAAATAAACCTAATGTCAAGAATACTTACCGGTGTGCAGAGTACCGGAACTCCTCATTTAGGAAATTTATTAGGAGCCATTATTCCGGCTATTGAAATGTCTAAAAATTCAGATGAAGAATCTTTTTTATTCATTGCCGATATGCATTCACTTACTCAAATTAAGGATGGTGAAACTTTAAAACAAAATACGTATAGTACTGCTGCAACCTGGTTGGCATTTGGATTAGATGTTGAAAAAATGGTATTTTATCGCCAAAGTGATGTGCCTCAAGTGACCGAATTAACCTGGTACCTGAGTTGTTTTTATCCTTATCAACGTTTGACATTGGCCCATAGTTTTAAAGATAAAGCCGATAGATTGCAAGATGTAAATTCAGGGTTGTTCAGTTACCCAATGTTGATGGCAGCTGATATTTTACTGTATGATGCTGAAGTTGTCCCGGTTGGAAAAGATCAATTACAACATTTGGAAATGACTCGTGATGTAGCCAATAGATTTAACAATCAAATGGGAGAAACTTTGATTCTACCTCTCGCAAAAGTACAAGAAAATACCATGTACGTACCGGGAACTGATGGCGAAAAAATGAGTAAGTCAAAAGGAAATATTATAGATATATTTTTACCAGATAAGAAATTGCGAAAGCAAATCATGAAAATAAAAACAGATTCTACGCCTTTAGAGGATCCCAAAGATCCGGATACATGTAATTTATTTGCATTATATAAATTGGTAGCTTCAAAGAATCAAGTACAGGAAATGCGTGCAAATTATTTAGGAGGAAATTATGGTTATGGCCATGGCAAACAAGCATTTTTTGAGTTGATTATTGATAAGTATTCGAAGGAAAGGGAATTGTACAATCATTATATGAACCATTTGAGTGAAATTGACAAAGCCTTAGAAATTGGTGCTAAAAAAGCTGGTAAAGTTGCGGATGATGTTTTACAAAGAGTGAGAGAGAAACTGGGTTATTAAGCTGTTTGAATGAAAAGATTATTGTTTATTTTTGCGATTTCAGGAATAGTTTCTTGTTCTGTTAAACGGGAAACCTATGAAGTAGTGGAGGTTTCATGCGGGCAATGCAATTTTGAAATGGACACACCTAAAGGATGTGATCTTGCGGTTAGAATTGATGAAATGGCTTATTATGTTGACGGTTATCATATTGATGATTTTGGAGATGCCCATGACATTGATAAAGGCTTTTGCGAAGTCATTCGAAAAGCTGAGGCTCAGGGTGAAATAATCAACAATAGGTTTGAAATGACCTACTTGGAATTTATGGAGCAGGATTCGGTTGAAGCTCGTTAATTTGATCAATTTCATCCAAAATTTCTGGAGATAGGTCAACTTCAATACTTCCTATATTTTCACGAAGTTGCTCCATAGTAGTAGCCCCAATAATATTACTTGTTAAAAAAGGCTGTTGGTTGATAAAAGCCAAGGCTAATTGAGCTAAACTCAAGTTATTCTTTTGCGCTAGTTCCAAATATTTTTCAGTGATAAAAATAGATTCTTTACTTAAATACCTTCGCATCAGTTTTAATTGAGGGTATTTTTCCATTCGATATTCACTAGAAGTATTGTTTAAATATTTGCCGCTCAAAGCCCCAAATGCCAATGGAGAATATGCTAATAAACCTACATTTTCTCGCATCGAAATTTCTGCCAAGCCCATTTCAAAAGTTCTGTTTAATAAGGAATATGCATTTTGTATGGTTTTGCATCGTGTAAGCTTATTTAGATTACTTTCATTTAAATGACGCATCATTCCCCAAGAAGTTTCATTGGAAACTCCATAATGCCTTATTTTTCCTTCTTTTACTAAAGAGTCAAGTTTTTCAATAATTTTTTTAAAATTATCTTCCCACCTTTCATCATCATTATGCTTATAGTTTCTACTCCCAAAAAAATTAGTGTTTCTTTCAGGCCAATGTAATTGGTATAAATCAATATAATCGGTTTGAAGTCTTTTTAAACTTTTCTCGAGGGCTTCGTCTATGGCTTCATTTGAAAAACCTAAATTCTCCCTAATATAAATTAATCCCGAACTAGGCCCAGTAATTTTTGATCCAATGATCAAATCATCCCTTTTTTGATCTTTTAACCAACTTCCAATAAACTTTTCGGTACTACCCTGGGTTTCTTTTTTACCTGGAACCGAGTATAATTCAGCCGTATCAATAAAATTTATACCCTTTTCAACAGCGTAGTTCAATTGCTCATGAGCCTCGTTTTCAGTATTCTGTTCGCCATAAGTCATGGTGCCCAAACAAATTTTACTGACTTTAATATCCGTGTTGGGTAGGGTAGTGTATTGCATATTACTGAGTATTGTTTAGTGAAATATATGATAGACCGAAGACGGAAGACAGATGAATTATTTGATTCTCAATTTTCTGTATTTAGTTCATAATAGCAGCAATGCCTGGTAATGTTTTTCCTTCAAGCATTTCCAGCATGGCACCACCTCCAGTTGATATATAACTCATTTTATCTGCTAAATTGAATTGTTTTACAGCCGCCACGGAATCACCTCCACCAACTAAAGAAAATGCACCATCTTCAGTGGCCTCAGCAATGGCATTTCCTATTTCAATAGTCCCCTTGGCAAATTTTTCCATTTCAAAAACTCCTATGGGCCCATTCCATAAAATAGTTTTTGACTCTGCTATTACAAATGAAAAACCAACATTTGTTTTAGGCCCAGCATCTAAGCCCTGCCAGCCATCAGGAATTTGATTCGCTGGAAAAACCTGCGTATTTGCAGTTTCACTAAAAGCATCAGCTCCAATAACGTCAATAGGTAAATGAATTCGTGTATTATTGGCTTTTGCCAAATTTAAAATTTCTTGGGCTACATCTAACTTGTCATTTTCAACCAGTGAATCTCCAATTTTTCCACCTTTAACTTTGATAAAAGTAAAGCCCATTCCACCTCCTATGATAATATTATCTACCTTGTCAATTATATTTTTAATTACATCTATTTTTGAAGACACTTTTGCACCACCAATTATAGCAGTAACTGGTTTTTTACTGTTATTTAAAACAGTATTCAAACTAGCTATTTCTTTTGCAAGCAATAAACCGAAGCATTTATTTTCTGGGAAAAATTGAGCAATTATAGTTGTAGAAGCATGAGCCCGGTGTGCAGTTCCAAATGCATCATTTACATATATATCGCCAAGCTTAGAAAGTTTTTCTGCAAAGTTCTTATCACCGGATTTTTCTTCTGGGTGAAATCTTAAATTTTCTAATAACAAAACTTCACCATTTTCTAATTCACTGGCAGCATTCTCCGCTTCATCGCCAATACAATTAGAAACAAATTTAACTTGAATACCAATTACTTCGCTCACTACTTTAACTATATGCTGTAATGAAAACTTATCTTCAACTCCTTTGGGTCTGCCTAAATGTGACATTAAAATAGCACTTCCACCATCTTCCAATATTTTTAATATAGTTGGTTTGGCAGCATTAATTCTAGTTGTATCTGTTACATTTAAATTTTCATCTAAGGGGACATTGAAATCAACTCTTATAATGGCTTTTTTATTTTCGAAATTAAAATCGTGTAATGTATTCATGATGTAAGGGGTAAAAAATTGAAAGGCAAATATACTAATTAGATGTGATTTTAACCTATTGAATGTATTGCGAAAATCACAATTATTCTATAATTCTATTTTCTTTTTTATAATTAGGGCATCATTTAAAACAAAGGGCATGGGCATCATAATTTCATTCCTTGGATTGATTTTCGGAATGATTGTTTTTATTTCAGGATTTGTAAATAAATCATAGGATGCTTCCAGAATTTCTAATTCGGGTTTTTCGTCTTTAGGTAGGGTGAATGATAGATTTAAAGTTTCATTTTCTTTGGTAAAATAATGGGTTAACATATGATTATTCTTTTCCGTTGTAAACACATACTGTTCATTATTTTTTGGCTGTAATATCTCTCCATTCATTTCAAATTCTTTGATATGTATACCATTATTTGATATGATTTCTAATCGATTGATTTTTCTTTGTGGAATTATTCTCAATTTTATTTTTCGATCACTACCCATTAAGGTGTCTTGAATTACATCAACAATGGGTTCAGGTAAATCAATGACTTTGGTATTTTTATAAAGTTTATATCCTGTTCGATATTTGCTTGAAGCCGAATTTTTCATATCACTTCCACTTTCAGGATTGTCACCTAAAAATTGCTTGGTAAATATGTCTGTATAGTTATTATAACTTACCCAACTAGCTTCTTTTTTATCTGCATCTAATATATATAAAATACTGTTGGGCTGTTTTCGATCTACAGAATATCCGGAAGTAAATCCTGCCGAAATAAAGGAAAGAATTGTAATTAAAAAGAACAATCGACTCAGTTTGGTAAAGCTCTTATATGTTATAATAATTGGCAACATGCTACTTAATACTAAAACGGTTAAAATGGCACTAATTACCATCATATTTAAACCCAATCCCACGGGAAATGTTTGAATTAAAGGGCAAAAAAGAATGAGTATTGGAATTACCAAAAATGTATTTAACAAAATTTTGTTGCTGTATGAACTACTGGAAAATAATTTAACAGCCAATATAATTAAACTGAGAAATACCACAATAATAAAGAATCCGGCTCCGGGTAAATAAAATGCTACCAGAAAATTGACAAGCATCCATATGAAAATTGGAGCTATGAACAGATTTGACACACTATATTTTTTTGAATATTTCTTATAAATCCACAATGTAACTCCAATGGTAAGGGCTACAAAAGCAGTGATATAAAAATATCCGTTATATGTAAATCCTTGTAAGATATCAAGATATTGTGGATAGATCTTTAACAATAATTTCCATCCATAGAAAGCAATTAAACCTGTTAAAAACAGTGACAATAGAAGCGGAATAAAGCCGACAAAAATATCTCTAAAGAATAATATTTTTTGTTTAATTCCAAAAATTAGTAGGATCATAAAAAACAGTAATGCTATAATTGCCATGGGTAGCACCCATGTAAACGGATAACTGATTAAAGTGAATCCGGGGAAATTAAAATAAACATAGTCTTCTTCAGAATTTAACTGATCCAAATCTGCATCAGCAAAATAGGTTAATAAGGGCATTAAATATTCACCTTGGTGTTGGAGACTATTTCTGTCTAATCGCTCATACGAATCCTGAGCAGTATGGTAGTCAAAATGATCATCAATAAACGCAAAATTATATCCATTGATATCTCCATCTTCCCTAAAAATTGTTAGATCGGTATCATTAGGTAACATTTTATAAACGCTATAAAGTAATGAACTGGCAACAGGGTATTCTGGATTTGCTTGCTTAAAGGCTTTTACCAAATTTTTATTCCCGCCATTGGTTTCCATCAGCATAAAACTTGGCCCACCACTTCCACGTGCTTCAAAATTAATAACCAAGCCAATATTTTCTGCCCAAGGATGATATTTTACAAAGGCTTTGGCACCTAGTAATCCAATTTCCTCCGCATCTGTAAATAGAATAATGATATCATTTTTAGGGGTAGGGTTAGAAGCTAAAAATGCACGAACTCCTTCCAAAATAGTCACAACTCCACTTCCTGCATCACTGGCACCTTTTGAAGAATGTACAGCTGAATCATAATGGGTTAAAAGCAATAAAGATTTTCCATTTTCAGATCCTTTAATACGAGTAATTATATTTTCAGTATCAACACCCGCTCTCCATTTGGTATTGACTGCAATTTGATTTTGAATTTCAACTTCTAAACCTAATTTCTCTAATTCTAATTTTATATAACTCTGAACTTGGCTATGGCTATCATTACCA
Source organism: Flavobacteriaceae bacterium (assembly GCA_030621915.1). Classification (GTDB taxonomy): domain Bacteria; phylum Bacteroidota; class Bacteroidia; order Flavobacteriales; family Flavobacteriaceae; genus Lutimonas. The sequence goes on along the minus strand of JAUXGV010000012.1, from coordinate 15,530 downwards.
ACATAATGCGCCTCTTTGCTTATTTCTTTAAGGTGAACCAATGCCCTTTCTGTTGAAAATTCTGATTTGGGTGCTGTAATAGGTGATATATTATTGGGAATTTGTGAAGTAATGCTCCAATAAATTGTTACTATAATTATAATAAATGATACAGCTGAAGTGTAATTTTTTTGAGACGACATTTAATTTAATTTAATTTCGAAATAAATGTAGTGAAATATTTAGTAATGAAATGTCTCTATTTCAACAAGAAAAAATTCTTTAATCCTTAATTATATTCAAACCATCCCATTCTATGCCCATATCATTATAAACCTGATCTCCCATGTCTTCATTGGACGCAAATCGTTTTGATTCTGGAATTGAATTGGCTATAGAATCAATTTTGTTTATAAGAAATACCTGTCCAATATTTATGGCAGAATGCTCATTACTCTTAAAAGCATGTCGTTTTTTAAGCTTTACATCGGCATCCCATCTGAATAAGCTTGGGTACCATTTTTCCTGGTATTTTTGATAACTAATTGTTTTTGTAAATGTAGGGTTTGTAATACTCAATCCAACTAAAAACAGAATTGGTTTAACGGCAAGAGGTATTTTAGCCTTGCCTTTTGCTTCAATAAGTATAATGGCATAGCTTTCTTTACTTATTAATATTTTACCGCTATCTTTTATGTGATCAATGGTCTTTTTGGCCTTAAAATGAATGGTGACCAATTGTTCGCCGTTTAAACTGGTTTCTTCTCCAAAAGAATAGGCATATTTTTTAAAGTATTTTGGGTTTAAAAAATTATCTTTATTTTGATTAATATCCAAATATAAAACAGAATCCGGACCGCCCAAATTGAAATCAATATCTCCACCATAATCTTCTTCATCAACTTCTTCTCCATTTTTTAGGGCCTTTTTTTTCTCTTTGGCCTCCATTTTTTCAATCCAATCACGCATAAATTGAAATTTTTGTGGATTCTTAGCGGGCTTATATAAAACAAGTTGGTGCTGATTTTTTGAACTATCTATTTTGATAGGGTAATAGGTTTTGAATACGGCCTCTTCCTTTTTAATAATGATATCGTTTTCAATGAACTTTTCGCGATAATAAGCTACAGATTCATAGGGATCCTGGGAATAGTTTTGGTCTAAATTTTCCAAAGATTTTTTTATATAATCTAATGCCGATAATTGGGTTAGAATCACTTCATCTAATATATTATCGGCCGGGCGTAATTTGATATCCAAAGGGCCATTAATATTTTTTAAAGGAATTAAATAAGGGTTGAATCCAATAAAACTTATTGAAAGCGTGTCATGTCTCTTTGATTGAGGAATATAGAAGTCAAACTCACCTTCTTCATTACTAATTGTTCCGATGGGATAATTGGCCAATGTTATAGAAGCGTAAGGGAGAGGTTCATCATTTTCACCATTGATAATTACTCCTGAAACAACACTGTTACTCTGAGAAAATATGGAAAAATTACATATCAGACATATGAATATGAAACTCAATTTTTTGTAAAGCATAGTTATTTTTTAGAATTCGACGAATCAATAGCAAAAATGTTACATAAAGATTATTCTCTTTTGATCAGTAAAAAATAGTCGTTTTCAAGTTTTAAATATCCCTGATCGTAAATATAAAAATATACATTACCAGTTTTTGTAGTGTAAATGGAAGTAAAATGGTTAAAGTCGAAATTTTGATTATTAAGTTTATTGCGGGTAACCTTAGATTTACCGGAAGTATTTAATTCAGACAATATTTTATAATTCTTTTTCAGACGGTTGTTTGTATTGCGAATTAAATTTTTACTATCAGAATTCACCTTATTATTGTAGGTATTTCTACAATAATCACTACAAAACTTTTTGTCGACCCTTCCAATAATCGGAATCTCACATTCCAAACATTTTTTTGTTTCCATTTAACTGTTTTTATTTTTTCAAGGAAGTAAGGTGTAATGACCATGAATACACAGCCATTTCCTATTTTCCTTTACAAATATTCTGGTGGATTTACCCTTTGATGTAAAAGCCTCTCCGTTGGTTAATCCATGATCTGACCAATAGTAAACAATCCATGCCGTATTTCCGTTGATGGTAATGATTGGGTCGATCATTTCTGTATGGATTTCAGAAGAGTTTTCCACCCATTCTCTAATGCCTTCTACTTCTGCTTTTTTGCCACTTTTGAGAACCGAATCAGTTTCGCCAAATTGAGTGAAATCAGGATGAACAAAGGTAGCATATTTATCAATATCCTCATTTTCAATGGCATCCCACATTTGCGTTAGAACCTTTTTAATTTCTTCTTTTTCATCTTCGATATTGACATCATTTACAATTGTAGGTTTGTTTGAAGTTTTGGGTTCAGAGCATGCTATGAAAAATATTAAAGAGCTCAAAATAAATAGATGATTCTTTGTTTTTCTTGTAATAGATAATAATTTATTAGCCATTTTATTTAATTGTATAATAATTGGGTTTCAGGTAAATATAGTTGAAATATTCGATCACAATCGACTACATTCAATAAATTATCTTTTTGCAATCAATAAAGTATTGGTATTATTTACTTTGTCCAATCTTTCAATTTGAAATTTATTTTTGAATAAGAATGAAGCGATATTAACGATTTCATGATCATTTTTTGAGTCTAATGAGGCATTAAACAAAATACTTGATTTTGAAGAACAAGCTTTTATAATATTTTCCCAAAAAGAGATTTGATAAAAGGAGGAAGGGATTTCTGTATCAATAAATAAATCAACGATGATTAAATCAAATTGTCTATCATTTTTTTCGGCAAATTTGAATGCATCATCGCATATAATTTCCAAATTATTGAATTTTGAAACATTGAATTCTTCTTTTGCAATTTTTATCACTACCGGATCTATCTCAATAGCTGTGATGGTATTTTGATAGGAAAAATCCTTTCGTAGAGTTTTTATTACGCTGCCACCACCAAATCCTAAAATAAGAACATTGTTGCAATTACTCAGGTTGATTTTTTGCAAACCCGTTTTTAAAATTTTTTGTAAAGACCCATAAGAGTAGTTGGCATTTTTAGTGTTTAAATGTTTTTTTCCGTTATACCAGGTAATTTCTAATGTTCCATTGAACTCAGATTTCACTTTTTTTGTTATTGGGTAAATAAAGCTTAGAAGTCGTACCATTATTGACAAAATTACAAATATTTATTTGTTAATAAAACGAATACAAACGACTACATTCGTTTATAATCGAAAGTAAGTGATTATCAACCGAATCAATATTTAAACTCTTTTCACATTTGCACTGTTGAATTAAAACAACCATTATTTAAAAATCATTTAATTATTAATCAGTCTATATGAATTAGACATAAATTTAAAAAACATGAATAACTTAAGAAACAGAGTGCAGTTAATTGGAAATTTAGGAATGAACCCGGAAATTAAAACATTGGAATCTGGAAAAAAAATGGCAAAGTTTTCTATTGCTACCAATGAAACCTATAAAAATGCAAAAGGTGAAAAAGTTACAGATACCCAATGGCACAATATCATTGCCTGGAATAAAACAGCTGAAATTGTAGAAATGTTTTTAGAAAAAGGAAAAGAAGTTGCCATAGAAGGTAAATTAACTACCCGATCCTGGGATGATGAAAAAGGTAATAAAAAGTATATTACAGAAATTGTTTGTAATGAATTATTAATGCTGGGATCAAAAAGTTGATTTTTATTCAGTGGATGACTTAAAGTCATCCACTGAATATTACAGGTTTAAATGAAAGCATGAATAAAGACCTCAATTTACCAGACCACATCATCACCAGTAAAATTTATTTGATACGTAATCAAAAAGTGATGTTGGATCGGGATTTGGCTAAACTTTATGGAGTTGAAACAAAACAATTAAAAAGACAAGTGAGAAGAAATCTTGACAGGTTTCCATTAAGTTTCATGTTTGAATTGAATAGTAAAGAATTTGAAAACTTAAGGAGTCAAATTGGCACCTTAAAGCGTGGGTCTCATTCAAAATATGCTCCATTTGCATTTACAGAACATGGTATATTAATGTTGTCAAGTATATTGAATAGTAAAAAAGCTATTTCAATGAGTTTGCATATTATTGAAACATTTATTCAACTTAGGAAATTCGCACATAATTATGACGATTTATTGAAAAGAATAAATCAAATGAAATTGAAAAATTCCAAGAAATTTAATGAAATATATAAAATACTAGATAAATTAATAATAGAAAACGTGGATAAACCCAGGCAAAAAATCGGTTACAAAAAGTGAATTTGTTTTAGAAATTAACATCTCGCTAAGCGAGCATCTACTTTAGCCTTTCCTTTTATTATTTTTAAACCGGCTCCAGCCAATTGCTGATTGATTATTTCTACCAATTGATCATTCACTTTTTTATCAATTAACCCCTTCTTAAACCTGCTTAAAGTACCATGTCCGGGAACAGTATCTTCTATGGTTAGATTACAAAATTTCATAGCAGATAAACTATCATTAACCATAACTTCCGTTTGAATATCGGATTGTTCATACCAAATTGAGATCAAATACATTTTGAACAAGAGCCGAGGCGAATAAGCTTTAGCTCCTCGGTCTGTAAGCCCTTTTTTATAAACTTTTTTTAATTCCTCATCAATTTTCTTCCAGTTGATCGATTTTTTAACATCCTTAAAAAAAGTATTTTTTGATGTGTGTTTTTCAACATAGGCACTTACGAAACTTCTTTGAGGATCGCTGATGTTTTTATAGGATTTCATTGGGTAAATCTTGGGCTTGTTGAATGATAGCTCTAAGGTACGAAATGAGGAGTGAAATAACTAATAACCTGAGTTCGTCTTAAAATACTTACACAGAAAGCCGTTAATGTGTAGGATTTGGATATAAAAAAATACGAAATAGCGAGTTATTTAGATGTTTTTTGATTCAAAGATTGTGCAATAATGATTTTCCTACTGGTAGGCTTCGAAAATTTTCTGAATCTGTGCTGATATTTTAAGTCGAACTTTAGTTAATAGAAAGATATTATCAACAGATATTGATAATCCTTCCCGTGATAGTTGCAGTGGAATTTTGATACTTAATATTTTCTTAAGAATTGTTTTGAATCCATTTCATAAGGAAAACGTCATAAACTTGATAAGTTGAAAATTCTTTATAAACAATCTCTTTTGCGATGAGTATTTTTAGAGCTGTATTTACTGTACTTGGAGTTCCGAGATTATAAGTTCGTAAAAATTCATTAGAAGTTGGTTGATTTATTCCATGGCTTTTTGCAATCGCCACAAGCAAATTATATTGCACTTTGGTTAATAGATTCCGAAGATTTGAATAAATATATTGACGTTCATCAAGAATTTGTTGTTTGGCAAATTCAGCAAGCTCGTTTGTAACCATTCCCTCGCTGCTATACCACAGTTTATTGAATAGATTTTGAACGTAGAAAGTGTAAACATCTGCCCAGTCTAACAAGTCAGACACAATTTCTTTGGAAACTGATTTTTCCGTTGAAGCAAATTTTTTAATAATAAATTCAGTATATGTTTTTTTTTGAATTCTTTCCAATTTCAGAAAGTCACTTGATTGATAAAAGGGACGGGAGTAGGAGGAAAACATGGCCGTTAACAAATGTTGTTGACTTCCGCTAAAAATAAAATTCACATTATTCAAATGTTGAATATGACTTCTTAAAAAGGCCTCAAATTGTTCATCCGGATAATTGGTAATTTGTTGAAATTCGTCTATTGCAATAATTATTTGCTTGTTCTGATTTTCTAAAAAATTTAAAATAGTGCCAATTGATTTTTTTGATTGTTCTTTTGAATGAGGTTTTATTTCAATTGTGGGAATTCCCGTATGCTGATCAAATGTAATAATAGGATTAAATTTGGTAAAGAAATTTAATACTTTGTTAAATAATTGTTTTGATTTCGAATGATAGTTTATTAATACGGCTTCCGCTAATTTATTTACAAAATCTTCAGAAGATTTTGTATTCATGATATCCAAATACAGAGTATGTATTGTTTTGTCAGATTTTAATTTGTAAAACAGATGCATAATTAGCCCTGTTTTACCCATACGCCTTAGAGAAAGTAAAACAATATTCCTGCCATTTTTTAAGGCATTTTTCAACTGCTTGGTTTCATTATTTCTATCACAAAAGAATTCAGGCTTTTTATAAGATGAAATTAAAAAGGGATTTTTCATGGGATAATTGTATTATTTTTACGCAAAAAACGTTACGTAAAAAACGTTACGTAAATTACGTAACAAATATATAAAAATAAATCTTAATAATATTCAAGTAAGAAAATAAGTTCGATTTCGAGCTCGTTGGATAGAGGTTTCCTTCGAATTTGAATCAGATGAGCAAAATTGAAATGTTAAGTCAAATGGAGGTCAGGCTTTTTAGAAAGAAGGAAGAGAGAATAGACTTTTACCCCTTTGTCAGTATGTTTTCTGGTATGTTTTTCTACATAGGCCGAGACAGAACTTCTTTGGGGTCTGTAATATTTTTATATGATTTTACCCTTCTAAGATACAATATAGCAATGTTTTATAAGCTTAGATAATATTAAAAATTATTATATAAACGATTTCGTAAATTCAGAAGCCAGAATCTTAAGATAACCACGACTATTTCCCATGGCATCTTGAAGATCTATTGCTTTTTCCATGATGGAATTAGCATATGCAAGCCCCATTTTTTTGATCTCTTTGTCTGATAATAGAATGTTTCCACAAAAAGCAGCAACAGGAACTTGCTGTTTTTTCGCCGAATCAATTACCCCTTGTATAGTCTTGCCTGAGAGGGTTTGGGAATCCAATTTGCCTTCGCCAGTGATGACCCAATCTGCATTCTTAATTTTATTATCAAAATAGACAAGATCTTTTATTAGATCAATACCGGAAAGAAGTTTTGCATTTAAAAATGTAATTCCGGCGGCTCCCATGCCTCCAGCCGCACCAGATCCTTTAATTTTCTGAACATCTGTATTAAATTCATTTAAAAGTAATTTAGCAAAATGTTCCAGGCCTCTATCCAATAATTCAATTTCCTTAGAGTTTGCACCCTTTTGTGGTCCGTAAACAAATGCTGCACCCTTTTCGCCATATAAGGGATTGGTTACATCACAAGCAATTTTAACTGATGTTGTATTCAAATTATTCATAATAGATGATGCATCAATATCAATGATACTTGACAAATTTTTACCAATGGGCTCAATTTCTTCTCCTTTTTTGTTGAGAAATTTAAAACCCATTGCCGTTGCCATTCCTATTCCGCAATCATTTGTTGCCGATCCGCCAATTCCCAAAATAATGGTTTTAGCACCTTTAATTATTGCATCTTTTATCAACTCCCCAGTACCATAAGAAGTGGTATAAAAACAGTTTTGTTCTACTGGGGTTAAAAGATTCATACCTGAAGCTTGTGCCATTTCAATAAAAGCGGTTTTTGAAGATTGAATCCAGAGGTATGAAGCCATTATGGGTCGAAATAATGGATCTTGAATGGGTAAGGTAATTCTCTTACCCTTTAAATGATAGTTTAAAATATCCAATGTTCCGTCTCCACCATCTGCCAAAGGTAACTTCATAATTTCTGCTTGGGGAAGTACAGATTTGATTCCTTCTTCTACAGCATCACAAAATTCAATTCCGGTAAGGGAACCTTTGAATTTGTCTGGTGCTATTACGAATTTCATGGATTCAATTTAGTAAAAATTAAGCTCAGCTAAAATATTGATTATAGTTTAAGTTCTTCGAAAGCGCCATAATAATTTTGTAATTACTACTTATAATTCATAGACAATTGAATCCGTTTTCTTACCACATCTACTTCCAATACCTTAACAATTACCTGTTGATGCAAATTGACAATTTCACTGGCGTCTTTTACAAATCTATCTGATAAATTGGATACATGAACCAAACCGCTTTCTTTGATTCCGATATCTACAAAACAACCAAAATTGGTAATGTTATTTACAATCCCGGGCAATAATTGTCCTTCTCTTAAATCCTTAATGGTTTTTATATTTTGATTAAAAGTAAAAACTTTGGCCTTAGAACGAGGGTCTAATCCGGGTTTTTCCAATTCCTTAATAATATCTTTTAATGTGGGTAATCCAACAGAATCAGTACAGTATTTTTCAAGATTAATTTTTTCCAATAGTCCTTTATTACCAATCAAGTCTAACACCTTTTGTTCAATATCCCTAGCCATTTTCACAACCAAGCCATAACTTTCAGGATGAACAGCTGAATCGTCCAATGGATTATTTGCGTTTTTGATTCTTAAAAAACCGGCTGCCTGTTCATATGCTTTTTCACCCAATCGAGTGACCATTTTGATTTCGAGTCTGGATGAAAAAGCTCCGTTTTTATTTCGGAAATCAACAATATTTTCAGCCAGTTTTGGTCCAATTCCTGAAACATGACTCAATAATGATTCACTGGCTGTATTGATATTTACGCCTACTGTATTTACGCAACTTTCTACCACTGTATCTAATGATTTTTTTAATTTGGCTTGATCAACGTCATGTTGATATTGTCCAACTCCTATGGATTTAGCATCAATTTTAACCAATTCTGCTAAGGGATCTGCTAATCTTCTCCCGATTGAAACTGCTCCACGAACGGTTATGTCGTAATTTGGAAATTCGTCTCGAGCTATTTTAGATGCGGAATAAATGGACGCTCCAGCTTCACTTACAACAAAAACTTCCAAAGAGTTTTTGAATTGAATTTTACGAATTAAATGTTCCGTTTCTCTTGAAGCTGTTCCGTTGCCAATAGCAATAGCTTCTATTTTATAGGCATCACTTAACGAGCTAATCTTTTTAATAGCGCCTTTAAAATCATTTTGCGGGGGGTGTGGATAAATGGTTTCATTGTGCAATAAATCACCTTGTTTATTTATACAAACTAACTTACAACCACTTCTAAATCCTGGATCAATAGCCAAAATACGTTTTTCACCCAAAGGTGAGCCTAACAATAATTGTTTTAAGTTTTTGGCAAAAACGTTGATTGCCGCATCATCTGCTTTTTCTTTGGCGATTGATAAGGCTTCATTTGAAATTGATGGAAATAACAATCTTTTATAAACATCCTGTATGGCCAGACTAATTTGAACGGCGCATTCGTTTTGGGAACGAATTATTCTGTTTTCAATTTTTGAAATGGCTCTTTCATCATCAATTTTGATTTTTATTCGAATAAATCCGGCTGATTCAGCTCGCAAAATAGCAAGCAATCGATGAGAAGGAATTCGTTGTAAAGACTCATTCCAATCAAAATAATCTTTAAATTTTTGCGCTTTATCATCATCTATTTTAGATTTTATAGCCTTGGTAATAATTACTGCGAATCTCTCTAATTGAAATCGAATGTTATTACGAATATCGGTTCGTTCGCTAATCCATTCTGCAATAATAAATCGGGCTCCTTCCAAAGCCTGTGCTGAACTTTTAATTTCATCAGAGGTGTATTTTGAAGCGAGATATTCTAGATCATTGGTGCGTTGACTCATAATGATCTTTGCCAAAGGTTCAAGTCCATTGAGTCGAGCAGTTTCAGCTTTGGTTTTTCTTTTCTTTTTAAAAGGAAGATAAAGATCTTCCAGAGTGGTTAGATCTTGAGAATTTTTAATTTTCTCTTCTAATTCATTCGTTAATACTTCCTGTTCTTCCAAGGACTTTGAAATAGCTTTTTTTCTTTTTTCTAAAGCTTCAAATTGATCTTTATATTTAACGATTTCACCAAGTTGAACTTCATCTAAATTTCCTGTTTTTTCTTTTCGATAACGCGCAATAAAAGGAACGGTACAATCTTCATTCAGTAATTCAAGGGTGTTTTGAATACTTTTTTCAGATAGGTTGGTTTTAGAAATTATAAAGGATAAAAGTTCCATTAAATTAATTTAGTCGGCATCAAAATTATTGTTTATTGTTTAGTTTTGTACTCTGAAGGAGTATTTGATGATGAGATTAAATATAGTAAGAATTAACTCAACTAACATTTGAATACAAATAAATAGAGAGATAAACTAACTTACACTTTCACCATTACTGACCTCACCTTCCGGCTCAATAAAAACTAATTTCCCATTCGGCGTATCTGCCATTAAAATCATGCCTTGACTTTCCACTCCACGTAATTTCCTGGGAGCCAGATTGACAAGTACAGATACTTTTTGACCAATAATATCTTCCGGTTTAAAGCTTTCTGCTATACCGCTTACAATTGTTCTAACATCAATTCCAACATCTACTTTAAGCTGTAACAATTTTTTGGTTTTAGGAATTTTGGTTGCCTCCAATATGGTTCCAATTCTAATATCTAATTTGGTAAAATCATCAAATTCAATCGTGTCTTTTTGTGGTTCGGCAACAAACACCTTATTTTCAATTTTGGTGGCTTCTAATTTGTCGATTTGTTTTTGTACATCAGCATCTTCAATTTTAGAAAATAACAATTCTGCCTTGCCAATTTGATGCCCTGCTGGAATTAATTCATGATTCAATGCTACATCATCCCAACCCAAAACGTCTTTGCGAGACTCATTTTTTTGAGTCGTGGCAATCTCTTTTGAAACAGAGATAACTACATCGGTCGTTCCTCCCGACTCGTTAAGACGCAATATTGTTTTCAGCTTATTGCTCGTAAACGGTAAAAATGGTTCAGATAAAGTTGCTAATGCAGATGCAATTTGAAGTGCAACAAACATAATAGTTTCTACCCGCTCCGGATTAATTTTGATTTGTTTCCATGGCTCCTCATCCGCCAAATATTTGTTGCCGAGCCGTGCCAAATTCATCAATTCTGATAAGGCTTCTCTAAAACGATATCGCTCTATCGAATTCGAAATGATTTGAGGATATTCATTTAATTTTTTCAAGGTTTCTGTATCGACTTCACTAAAATCGCCTTTGGGTGGTACCTTCCCATCATAATATTTATTGGTTAATACAACAACCCGATTGATAAAATTGCCAAAAATGGCGACCAATTCATTATTATTTCTTGCTTGAAAATCTTTCCATGTAAAATCATTGTCTTTTGTTTCAGGCGCGTTAGCAGTCAAAACATATCTCAATACATCTTGTTTTTCAGGAAAATCTTCTAAATATTCATGCAGCCAAACTGCCCAATTTTTGGAAGTCGAAATCTTATCTCCTTCTAAATTTAAAAATTCGTTGGCAGGCACATTTGTGGGTAAAATATAGTTACCATCAGCTTTCAACATACTAGGAAAAATAATACAATGAAAAACAATATTATCCTTTCCTATAAAGTGCACCAATTTGGTGTTTTGACCCTTCCAATAAGGTTCCCAATCTTTTCCTTCACGTTTAGCCCATTCTTTAGTAGAGGAAATATATCCAATAGGGGCATCAAACCATACATACAATACCTTTCCTTCGGCTCCATCAATTGGCACAGGTATTCCCCAATCTAAATCACGGGTTACAGCTCTCGGTTTTAAACCATCTGTAGTCCAAGATTTTACCTGCCCCAGTACATTGGTTTTCCAGTCATTTTTATGTCCTTCAACGATCCATTCATTCAACCAGTCCTGATATTCATTCAAAGGTAAATACCAATGTTTTGTTTCTTTTAATGATGGAATATTTCCTGTAATGGCAGATTTTGGATTGATTAAATCTGTAGCATTATGACTCGTTCCACAATTTTCACATTGATCGCCATAACTTTCTTCGTTACCACATTTCGGACAAGTGCCAATTACAAATCTGTCAGCCAGGAATTGACCAGCTTCCTCATCATATAATTGTGCTGAAGTTTCTTCAATGAATTTGCCATTTTCATACAAATTCTTAAAAAAATCAGAGGCTGTTTCATGATGAATTTTTGCTGAGGTGCGCGAATAATTATCAAAAGTAATTCCAAAATCTTTAAAAGCCTTTTTTATAATTGCATGGTATTTATCCACTACTTGTTGAGGAGTAATTCCTTCCTTTTTTGCTTTTAAAGTAATAGGCACACCATGCTCATCGGACCCGCATACAAAAGCAACATCTTTATTATTCAATCGTAAAAATCTTGCATAAATGTCTGCAGGAACATAAACTCCTGCCAAATGCCCTATATGAACCGGCCCATTCGTATAGGGTAAAGCCGCTGTAATTGTAAATCTTTTCGGATCTTGCATGAGATAAATTTAAAGAAGACAAAAGTAAGAAAAAAGGGCTTATATGACAGTTTAATTTATTTAACTATTTTTACAATCAAAATTTTTTAATATGCTCCAAACTTTTAGATTAAAAAATCTGTATTTCCTATGCTTTTTATTTTTAATGAGCCCCATATTTTCTCAAAATGATATGGGGGTTGCGGTCACCAGAGATTTGGTTAGGCCAGCCAATTTAAAAAAGGGAGATACCATTATTATTTTGTCTCCAGGAGGTAAGTTAAAAGACAGATCAGCTGTTGATCAGGGAATTGAATTGGCTAATCATTGGGGATTGGTTGTGTTTTTTGGGAATCACATGCTCTCTCAAAACAATGCTTTTGCCGGTACTGACCAAGAAAGATTGGAAGATTTACAAAAGGCATTGGACAATCCAAGTATAAAGGCTATTTGGTGTGCCAGGGGAGGATATGGAACGGTAAGAATTATTGATGATTTGGATTTTACTAAATTCTTTGAAAATCCAAAATGGATCATAGGATATTCAGATATTACGGTTTTACATAACAAAGTTCACGAATTAGGTTATCAAACCATTCATGGTGAAATGCCTTATACTTTGGAATTAAATAATCCTGTTCAAAAAGTATCCATAGTTTCTTTGCATAAGGCAATGTTTGGAAAAAAGCTAACTTATAAACTAGATTCTTCCGAGTTTAACAGAGAAGGTGAAAGCATTGGACAACTGGTTGGAGGAAACCTATCTATTATTTATAGTATGTTAGGTTCGGATATATCCTTAAAAATGGACAATAAAATATTGTTTATTGAAGATGTTGATGAAGCTCTTTATCATATTGATAGAATGATGATTAGCTTGAAAAGAGCAGGTTATTTCGATCATTGCAAAGGTCTCATAGTTGGAGATTTTAGACTTAAAAAGAATGAAGGAAATGCATATTTTAAATCCTTGGAAGAAATTATATTAGAGTCAATAGAAGGAACAGATTTTCCTGTGGTTTTTAATTTCCAGGGGGGTCATATTGACGATAACCGGGCTTTAATTTTAGGAAATTATGTCGATTTGAAAGTGGCTAAGAAAAGATCTAGAATAAATTTTAGATAAATTTATTAAGCACTAAAAAACAAAGTTCAAATTCCAATATTTGGATTGATAATTATTTATAATTTAACTGAAATGGCTGAACACAATGAACTTGGTAAAGAAGGTGAGCAACTGGCAGCAGACTTTTTGATTAAAAATGGATATGAAATCAAAGAAAGAAATTGGCGGTTTCAAAAAGCAGAGGTGGATATCATTGCTCAAAAAAACGATACCTTAGTAGCTGTTGAAGTTAAAACCCGTTCAACAGATTTTTTCGGGAATCCACAGGATTTTATAAAACAGAAAAAAATAAACCTACTTGTAAAAGCGGTTGATGAATATGTAAATGTCAATAATTTAGATATCGAAGTTCGATTTGATGTGATTGGAATTATAAAAACTGAAAAGGAAACCAAAACCGAACATTTTAAAGATGCATTTTTTCATTTTTAATTGTTTGTTCAAAATATTTTAAATTCAATAATTATTCATGACTCAATTATTCAAAAGATGAAGATTAATCGATTTGTCATAATAACAATTTTAAGCCTGGGAATACTTCTAAACTCTTGCCAGGATCATAAAGAAAAGAATGTTATATCCAAACCTGTTGAGGAAGTCAAGAAACCAAATATAGTCATCATTTTTTTGGATGATTCAGGTTATTCTGATTTTAACCCTTTTGGACAACAAGATATTCCAACTCCCCATGTGCAACAATTAGCAAATGAAGGCATGTCATTCACCAATTTTCATGTTCCACAGGCTATATGTTCTGCTTCAAGGTCAGCTTTATTAACAGGGTGTTATCCAGGAAGAACTAAGGTTTTTGGAGCTCATGGCCCCAATGCAAGAGGACTTGAAACAACTTTTCCGACAATGGGAGAAGTGTTCAAAGCAGCAGGTTATAAAACAGCTCTTTTTGGCAAATGGCATTGTGGAGATCAGCCAGAAACCCGCCCTCATTCACGAGGTTTTGACGAAACAGCTGGATTAATGTATTCTAACGATATGTGGAAGCATCATCCCGTAAATCCCGAATATTGGGGCAAGTTTCCGATCCAATTCTGGGAAAATGGTAAGGTAACTATTGAAGATGTGGGTATTCCTGAACAGAAGAACTTGACCAAGTGGTATACGGAACATGCCGTAGATTTTATTGGTAGGAGTAAGGATGAACCATTTTTATTATATGTGCCACATTCTATGCCTCATGTACCCATTTTTTGCAGTAAAGATTTTGAAGGTAAATCAGGTAAGGGATTGTATGGTGATGTAACTTTGGAGTTAGATTGGTCGGTTGGTGAAATAACCAAAGCATTGAAGAAAAACGGATTGGAAGAGAATACCATTGTCATTTTTACTTCTGATAATGGACCTTGGATCGCCTATGGAAATCATGCTGGAAAAACTCCGTTTCGAGAATCTAAAGCCACCTCATTTGAAGGAGGAACAAGGTCAGCGTGCATTATCAAATATCCCAATCAATTGAAGGCTAATACTTCTTCTAATGCTGCATTTACATCCATTGATTTATTGCCAACACTTTGTCAATTGTCAGGTGTTAAGCCTCCTCAAACGGAAATTGACGGTAAAAACGTTTGGGATTTGATTTCGAATAAAGAAAGTACCATCAATCCACAAGATTATTATGCCTTTTCAACGGGTAAAAATTTTGAAAGCATAATGAGCGGTGATGGGAAATGGAAACTTCATTTGCCTCATAATTATAGTACATTGATTTCACCGGGTAAAGATGGCAGTTCAGGAAAGTATAAAACTATGGAGATAGAGCTGTCTCTATATGATATGGAAAATGATCCTTATGAAATGAAAAATGTGATTGAAGAAAATCCTGATGTTAAGGACAAACTTTTGGGATATGCTGAGTTGCATCAGCAAAAATTTTACACAGATTAAATGTCGGGTATCATATGCACTAGAGTTTCATAATAGACTCTTAAGAATTATTAAATTGGTTCTACTGTTATATTAATGGAATATCACTGATTCTTGATTTCTATTCTTTTTTTGGATAAAAAAAGAAACAAAAAAATCTTCGCTGGCCAAGGTGATTGCTACGTACCATTCATTCTCATGCCTACATGCTGTTTTTACCTTCGTTGCTCTTCGGTAAACGCAATTCCGGCATTCCATTCATTATCACTGCCCAGCCTAATCACCATAATATTCTTTGTTTCAAACAAGAATAGTAACAATACAGATCTCTTTTATAAAAAAA
>JAUXGV010000204.1 GCA_030621915.1 Flavobacteriaceae bacterium | reverse complement strand
TTAATGCATTATTTTAAACAACAATTCTCTTAAAATATCTCCTGAGGGTAAGTTTGAGGCTCCTACACCTTTGCTTTTCAAATCGGCTTCTCGCAAGTACGAAATTATTTGAGCCACCTTTCTCATAGGATAGTTGCGGGCCGCAGATTCATATTCAGCTACAAAATAGGGGTTAACTCTCAACATTTTTGAAACATTGATTCTTCCTTTATCTTTTAACCCATGATATAATAGCAATTGTGTAAAAAAACTGTTCAATAAAGAAATGCTCATGATCAAAGGATTGTTTTTTGGATTTTGAGCAAAGTAATTGGCTATTTGATTGGCCTTAACTATTTTTTTTTCACCCACAGCTTTTCTCAATTCAAAATTATTAAAATCTTTACTGATTCCAATATTCTCTTCAATATGAAGTGCAGTGATTGTACTTTTTTTAGGCAGGATTAAAATAAGTTTTTCTAGTTCATTATTTATTTTCGATAAATTGGTTCCCAAAAATTCTACGAGCATCTGACCTGCTTTGGGTTCAATTTTATAACCTTTATCGGCCAATTCATTTGAAATCCAATCGCCAACCTGATTTTCATACAATTTTTTGCTTTCAAAAAGGCAATCGTTTTTAGCAATAATTTTAGCCAACTTTTTACGTTTATCCAGTGTCTTATACTTATAACATAGCACCAAAACAGTTGATGGCTGGGGGTTTTCTGCATATGAAACTAATTTCTCAATGGTTCTTGACAAGTCCTGTGCTTCTTTCACAATTACAACCTGCTTTTCCGACATCATAGGATATCTTTTGGCATTACTGATAATATCCTCGATAGTTACATCTCTTCCATAAAGAACCATTTGATTAAACCCTTTTTCTTCTTCATTCAGCACATTGTTTTCAATAAAATTAGATATTTTATCAATATAAAAAGCCTCTTCTCCCATTAAAAAATAGATAGGTTTGGGATTTCCAGAACTGATATCTTCAACTATTTGATTGATCCTATTCATATATTTTAAATGTGAAAAATTGTATATTTATCCAATGGTAAAATTGAATCTTCCCAACTATTCATTCAAAATCAAAAATAGAAAAAATAAGCTTTATATTTTTGATATTATCCGAAAAAAAAATGTGGTATTAACACCTGAAGAATGGGTGAGACAGCATTTTATTCACTATTTGGTTGAAGAAAAGAACTATCCATTATCACTAATGGCTATTGAAAAGCAACTCAAAATTAATCAATTGGTTAAAAGAACAGATATCTTGATATTCAATAATTTAGGATTACCATCTATTATTGTTGAATGTAAAGCACCTAGTATAAGTATCTCTCAGAATACTTTTGATCAAATTGCCAGATATAATTTAAAATTGAAGGCAGACTTTTTGATCGTTACAAATGGCTTGGAGCATTTTTATTGCAATATGGATCACGAAAAAATGCAATATAATTTTCTTAGCTCAATTCCTGAATATTCTAAAAATTTATAATTTTTTTTGGTCTATAAATCTTTCATTTAGTTATGTTTGCATACTTAAATTAAATCAAATAATTCCGTGAAAGTAGCAATTGTCATATTAAACTGGAACGGACATCAATTGCTTGAAAAGTTTTTGCCTTCTATCATAAAGTATAGTAGTGATGAAGCAGATATTTATGTGGCTGATAATAATTCTACAGATGATTCCATCGAGTTTTTAAAGGCTAATTTCCCAACAGTTAAAATTGTTCAGAATAAAATTAATGGTGGTTTTGCCAAAGGTTATAATGATGCCTTACAACATATTGATGCAGATATTTACGCCTTGGTTAATTCGGATATTGAAGTTACCGAAAATTGGCTAAAACCGGTTATCAAACAATTTAAAGAGAATAAAAATACGGTGGCCATTCAACCCAAGCTTTTAGATTATAAAGATAAGTCCAAATTTGAATATGCAGGTGCGGCAGGGGGATTTGTCGATTTTATGGGATACCCATATTGCAAAGGCAGAATATTTATGGAATTGGAATCTGATGAAAAACAATATGATGATACCTATGATATTTTCTGGGCAACAGGTGCATGTTTTTTTGTCCGATCAAAAAATTATCATAATCAAAAGGGTTTTGACGAAGATTATTTTGCACATCAGGAAGAAATTGATCTTTGCTGGCGCATTCAAAATGAAGGTTACGATATCAAATATGTAGGGTCTTCTACCGTATATCATGTGGGTGGCGCTACCTTACAGGAAACCAATCCTAGAAAAACTTTTTTAAACTTTAGAAATAGCTTATTTACGATAAGTAAAAATGTACCTAAAAGATTTATGGTGTTTGCTATACTTTTAAGATTGATCCTTGATGGTATTGCCGGAGTAAAATTTATCATTGAATTACGACCTATTCATACCTGGGCCGTGATAAAAGCACATTTTAGCTTTTATAAAAACTTGGCCAGGATGCTCAAAAAAAGAAAGAAAATTTCTTTTAAAAAAACCAACTATTATGAATGTTTTAGCATTGTTTGGCAGCACTTTATAAGAGGTAGAAAAAAATTCACTTCACTTCGCTAATTTTGATTTTTTAATAATTTAACTTAGATTTGATTGGAAACAGGATCATTTAATATTTAATTTGTTGAATTTTCTGTTGGACAAATGTGCAAGATTCTATTATGTTTTTACTTTTTATTAACTAATTACAATAAATGATGTCTATTACTCTA
The DNA here is from genome assembly GCA_030621915.1 of Flavobacteriaceae bacterium. GTDB lineage: Bacteria > Bacteroidota > Bacteroidia > Flavobacteriales > Flavobacteriaceae > Lutimonas. Next base: position 2,178 of record JAUXGV010000204.1, on the reverse strand, counting down.
AGATCAGATCAAAGCATTCAAAACAGATTCTTAAGTTTTATTTTGGTTTTTTTCATTTCCTTCACATTTACAAACTGTAAATCTGAAAAAAGCAAAGATATTCAGAGTTTGTCTCTTGAAGTTGAAGAAATTGATTTTGATTTGGATGATATTATAGAGAGAGATGTATTAAGGGCAATTACTACCTATTCGCCAACGGGTTATTTTTTATACAAAGGTCAAACTATGGGTTTTGAATATGAGATGTTAAAGCGTTTGGCGGATCTTCTTAAAGTTGATTTAGAAATTGTAGTTGCCAAAAATGTTGATTCGGTAATTCCAATGCTGCAAAGAGGTGATGGTGATATTATAGCTTTGGGTTTTACAATAATCAAAGAAAGAAAGGAAGCTGTTAGCTTTACAAACTCTTATTTAACTACCCATCAAACCTTAATTCAGAAAAAACCCGACAATTGGCGTAAAATGAGCCTTGATAACATCAATAAACATTTGGTCAAAGATATCATTGATTTGATACGAGATACCGTATCTGTTAGAATGGAATCATCATATTATCAAAGGCTGATTGATTTATCAAGTGAATTAGGCGATACCATTTTTGTAGATACTATTCCAGGTGATATTACTGATGAAGAAGCCATAAAGATGGTAGCAAATGGAAAAATTAAATATACTGTAGTGGATTATAACATTGCAAAGGTGTATGCAGGTTCTTTAGCTAATATTGACATTGAAACACCAATCAGTTTATCTCAAAGATTGGCTTGGGCCCTTAGAAAAAATTCAACACAGCTTTTGGATACAATTAATAGTAGTTTGGATAAATTTAAAAATACGGCAGATTATAATATTATTTATAAGAAATATTATGAAAGTAAAAGGCAATTCAACAGAAGAATTTCAAGTGAATATTTTACAAGTAGTACGGGTAAATTAAGTAAATACGATAATCTTGTTAAAAAATACGCGAAAGAAATAGGATGGGATTGGGTTTTGGTAAAATCGTTGATATATCAGGAATCCATGTTTGAACATACCAATAGTTCTTGGGTAGGAGCCCAAGGGTTAATGCAATTGATGCCTGCTACGGCCAAAGAATTGGGTGTAACAGATTCTCATGATCCAGATCAGAATATTAAAGCGGGAACTAGGTATTTAAAAAGAATGTATGGCTATTGGGATAAAATACCCGATACTATTCAAAGAATAAAATTTGCCATGGCGTCATATAATTGTGGATATGGCCATGTAAAAGATGCCTTTAAATTGGCCAAAAAATTTAACAAGGATACTTTGAATTGGGATAATGGTGTTGACTTTTATGTTTTAAGTCTCTCAAAATCTGAATTTTATAATGATGAAGTTGTGCAGTATGGATATGCCCGGGGTCAGGAACCCTATGATTATGTAGATGAAATATTCTTGCGTTACGAAAATTACAAAGCCTTTATACAGGATTAATTAGATGACTGTTTTTTATATTCTTGACCTTCTTGGAACCTCAGCCTTTGCCATTTCAGGAGCCTTATTCGCCATTAATAAAAAAATGGATCCCGTAGGTATCTTTATTATTGCCTTTGCAACGGCAATTGGTGGTGGAACTTTAAGAGATGTAATCATTGGTAGGTTTCCTGTGGTTTGGATGAATGATTTATTCTATGTTTATACCATCTCGTTCTCTGTTCTTCTTGCCATTATTTTTAAAAATAAAATTAGATATTTGAGTAAATCTCTATTTTTATTTGATACCATTGGCTTGGGTATATTTACCATCATCGGAACTGAAATTGGGATTCAGAATAATTTTCATCCTATTATTTGTGTATTTTTGGGTACAATTTCTGCTAGTTTTGGTGGAGTTATCAGGGATATTTTAGCTAATGAGATTCCATTAATTTTTCATAAAGAAATATATGCTACAGCTTGTGTTGTGGGTTCTATCACGTTTCTTTTATTGAATGAAATTCCTATCCATCAAGATGTTAATTATATTCTGACAACACTTATGGTAATTTCTGTGAGATTGATTGCGGTAAAATTGAAGTTACAATTGCCTATTATTCACTAAAATAATTATCAATCTAAATTCATGCATTACAAATATGAAATCTAAAATTTCGATATTATGGTTTTGTTTATGGGTTCCTATTTTAAATAATTCATGTTTAAGAAAATAAT
>JAUXGV010000027.1 GCA_030621915.1 Flavobacteriaceae bacterium | reverse complement strand
ATTTGGTTCAATTAAATATTGATTTAGAACAAAGAGGCGTAGGGGGTGACGACAGCTGGTATTCAAAACCTCAAAAAAAATATCGAATAGAAGGAAATATAAAGCATACATATGGTTTTTATCTAATCCCTTTTGAAAAAAAATCGGAAATAAATTTTAGTAAACTCAGTAAAGAATACAGTAGTTCAAAGAACTAATATCAAATCATTAAATAATTTTCAAAATGAATACCTATCATCATTTATTAAAAATAACGACCCTATTGTTTCTGGTTATTATAAATTCCCTAAAAGGACAAACATTGGATTCTATCATTGAAAACCCCAATGTAATAGGCATCAACAAATTACCAGCTCGCGCTTCATTTTTTGCTTTTGAAAATGAAAAACTAGCTGCCAATAACGACATTTCAAAATCTGAAAAACATCTGCTATTAAACGGGGTATGGAAATTCAATTGGGTCAAAAGCCCGGAATTAAGACCTATGGGTTTTTATAAAAATGATTTCTCCACAGATAATTGGAGCGATATAAAGGTACCCGCCAACTGGGAAGTGGAAGGTTTTGGAATTCCTATCTATACCAACACAGAGTATCCATTTAACACTAAGAATCCAAATCCACCGGATATTCCTGATGGTTATAATCCCGTTGGATCCTATAAACGTACTTTTGAAGTTTCAAGTGATTGGCAAGGCCAGGAAATTTTTATTCATCTGGGTGCCGTGAAATCAGCTTTTTATATTTGGATCAATGGGAAAAAAGTGGGTTACAGTCAAGGTTCTAAACTTCCGGCTGAATTCAATATTACTGATTTTGTGAATTTTGGTAAAAATACCATCTCCCTGGAAGTATATAGATGGAGCGATGGTAGCTATTTAGAATGTCAGGATTTTTGGAGAATTTCAGGAATAGAAAGAGATGTTTATTTATATGCCAGGCCTCAATTACATATAGCCGATTATTTTGTAAAAGCAGGCCTAACTAGTGATTATGCTGATGGTACTTTTGATTTGAATATTAGTCTTAATAATTCAAATACGAAAAAACAAAAAGGAGCAGTTTCGATCGAAATATTAAAAAATAATCAATCGATTTATTCCTCTGAAAAAATATACGAGTCTGAAGCCAACAAAGGGTTCGAAGTTGACTTTAAAACTACAATTCCTAAGATTGCATCATGGTCGGCTGAAATTCCGGAATTGTACCAATTGAATATCAATTTAAAGAATAAAAAAGGTGAAATTATAGAGGCCATTTCTAGGAAAATTGGGTTTAGAAACTCGGAAATTATCGATGGTCAATATAAAATCAATGGCAAGGCAATTCTATTCAAGGGCGTTAATCGGCATGAGCACAATCAGGAAACAGGACATGTTGTTTCAAAAGAAGAAATGCTAAGAGATATTCAAATATTTAAAGAAAATAATATCAATGCTGTTCGAACTTGTCATTATCCAAATGACCCTTATTGGTATGAGCTTTGTGATGAATATGGAATTTACGTTATTGACGAAGCAAATATTGAATCTCATGGCATGGGTTACAATTTATCCCAAACTCTCGGAAATGATCCCAAATGGCTAAAAGCACATATGGATAGAACAGAAAGAATGATAGCCAGAGATAAAAACCATCCTTCTATTATCATTTGGTCATTAGGAAACGAGGCCGGCAATGGATATAATTTTTACAAAACTTATTTATTAGCCAAAAAAATTGATGGCACCAGACCTGTTCAATATGAGCGAGCAGGCCTAGAATGGAATACAGATCTTTATGTGCCTATGTATGCCACTCCAAGGGATATTGAAAAATATGCGACAAATGACAAATACGAAAAATCACTTATCCAGTGTGAATATGCACATGCCATGGGTAATAGTATGGGTGGATTTAAAGAATATTGGGATCTTTTTGAAAAATATGATAAACTGCAGGGAGGTTTTATCTGGGATTATGTGGATCAAGGCCTAAAAACTGTTAAAAATGGAATAGAAATTTATGCCTATGGGGGTGATTTTGGTCCTGAAGACGTTCCAAGTTCCAATAATTTTTTAAATAATGGATTGGTACAGCCTGATAGAAAACCAAATCCTCATCTGTATGAGGTAAAACATATTCATCAAAATATTAAGTTTTATGCAAGAGATTTATCCAAGGGTATTATTGATGTTAAAAACTGGTATTTCTTTAGAGGTTTGGCAAATTATACATTGAACTGGGAGATAATTGCCAATGGTATCCCTGTTGAAAATGGAAGTATTGATGAACTCAATATGGCTCCTCAGGAAATAAAATCTATAACAATTCCATTTAACAAAGACTTTACTGCAAATGTTGAGTATTTCTTAAATGTGAAAGTTGTTCTTAAGGAAAATGAAGCCTTACTGGAAGCAGGTTATGAAATAGGGCATGAGCAATTCCAACTTTCAACCTATGACATCATTCCTCCAGAAGAGGCAATTGCAAAAATAAGCCATAAAACTACAGGAGATCAAATTCAAATATCAGGGGTGAATTTTACCATTGATTTTGATAAGACCAAAGGCACACTTACCACATTTGAATTTAATGGAAAGTCACTGATTCAAAAAGGACCAGAAGTCAACTTTTGGAGAGCACCGAATGACAATGATTATGGAGCTAAAACACAGAAAAAGTTTGAAGAATGGAAAGATGTCGGTAAATCAGGTGAAGTTTCTTCCAGTATCAAACAAATATCAAAATCTAAAATTGAAGTAACTTTTATAAAATCTTTGTTTGAAGGAGATGCAGAATATACCCAAACTTATGAGATTGATGGAAATGGAACCATTAAAATAAGTAATAATTTTAATGCATTAAATGGGGAACATACCAATTTCTACAAATTTGGCAATGAGATGATTTTACCAAACTCCTATCAAAAAATAGAATGGTATGGCAAAGGACCCGTTGAATCTTATGTTGACAGACAACATGCTGCTAAGGTTGGATTGTATGATGGAACCATTGGAGAACAATATTTTCCCTATATACGACCTCAGGAAACAGGTAATAAAATTGATGTGCGGTGGGTGAAACTTACCACAAATGAAAGAATTGGTTTGAAAATATTTGGTGAAAAATTACTTCATGTATCCGCTTTGAATTTTAGTCATAATGATTTAGACTCCGGAGAGGAAAAAACTCAAAAACATGCTGGGGAATTGACACCAAGAAAAGAAGTTTATGTAAATATTGACGGATTTCAACAGGGCTTGGGAAGCATCAATAGCTGGGGAGCATTACCCCTAAAAGAATATAGATTAACCTACAAATCATACGGCTATTCTTATTGGATAGTTCCAATAAACTAGTAATAGAAAAATATGCTAAAATTCAATAATTTTAAGTCTCAGATCACCATTGAGTCTCCTGGTAGGATTAATTTTATAGGGGAACATACCGATTATAATGATGGATTTGTTTTACCCACCGCTATTGATAAAAAAATTACTTTTAAACTAAAATATAATGATTCTAAGAATCTTTGTAATGTTTATAGCGCAAATTTTAAGGTCAGTTTTTCCTTTGATCTGAATCATATAAAAATTAGCCAAAATGAATGGGAAAACTATATATTGGGTGTTATTTATGAAATTCAACAATTAACAGACAAACTTAAAGGTTTCGATTGCGTTTTCTCTAGTGATATCCCCGTTGGATCAGGAATTAGTAGTTCAGCAGCATTGGAATGTGGCTTGGCTTTTGGTTTGAATGAACTATTTGATCTAGGTTTATCAAAACGTACAATTGTTGAATTATCTCAAAGAGCTGAACACAATTTTGTGGGTACAAAATGCGGAATTATGGATCAGTATGCATCCGTAATGAGCAAAAAGGATCATGTCATTCTATTAGACTGTCGATCTCTTGAACATGAATATATACCTATCAATATTAAACCATACAAAATATTGCTTTTAAATACCAATGTGGCACATAGTCTGGCCACAAGTGAATACAATACCAGGCGTGAAGAATGTGAAAAAGGAGTTGAAATCATTAATTCTAAATATCCTGATGTTTTTACTTTGCGAGATGTTGATGAGCATATGTTGGGAGAATGTATAAAAATATTACCTGCAGTAATTTACAACAGATGTAAATATGTAATTGAAGAAAAATCTAGAGTACTTAAGGCTGTTAAGGCTCTTAAAGAAAATAGACTAACAGACTTTGGTCAATTGATGTACAATACTCATGAAGGATTATCACATGAATATCAAGTTAGCTGTCTCGAATTGGATTTTTTAGTTGACTATTCCAAAAGTTATGATACCATAATCGGTTCAAGAATGATGGGTGGCGGTTTTGGAGGTTGTACCATAAATTTAATTCAGGAAGATGCAATTTTAGATTTTGTTAAAAATGTATCCAAAGCTTATTTGAAAAAATTTGATATTCAATTGACTTCTTTTGAAGCGAATCCAAGGGAAGGAACTTCCATTTTAAAAAATAAAAAATGAGTCAGGATTTTAATTCAAACCCACACAGAAGGTATAATATATTAACAGGAGAATGGGTATTGGTTTCTCCTCATAGAACCAAACGTCCTTGGCAAGGAAAGGTTGAAAAAATAAATGCTGTAATACGTCCTAGTTATGATAATACTTGCTATTTATGCCCGGGTAATCCAAGAACAAGTGGTGATATAAATCCAAATTACAACCAGCCTTTTTCATTTGTCAATGATTTTTCTGCGCTTTTAAAAGATGTTCCTTTTGAGAAATTTTCAAAGGGTCTATTGCAGGCAGAATCGGAATCTGGAATATGTAAAGTTTTGTGTTTTTCTGCAGATCATTCTTTGACATTGCCTTTAATGAAAGTAGAAGACATTGAAAAAGTGATTGCACTTTGGCAAAAAGAATATTTGGAATTAGGAGCGGTTGAAGGAATCAATCACGTTCAAATATTTGAAAATAAAGGTGACACAATGGGCTGTAGCAATCCACATCCTCATGGTCAAATATGGTCGCAAAGATCTATTCCTCAGGAAGTAGCAAAAAAACAAGAAAAACTTTCGGCATACTGGGATAAAAATAAAAGAAGCTTATTGGAAGATTATGTCAATCAGGAAATTGAAATGGATCAAAGAATTATTTATGAAAATGAATATTTTGTAGCTTTGGTTCCTTATTGGGCGGTCTGGCCCTATGAAACCATGGTCTTACCCAAAAAAAAAATACCTCATATTGGTATGTTAACAGAACCTCAAAGAGCTTCATTTGCAGATATAATTAAAAAGACAACAATTAAACTGGATAATATATTTTCTACTTCCTTTCCATATTCCATGGGTATTCATCAAGCACCAACAGATGGTTACAAACATGAAGAATGGCATTTTCATATGTTATTTTATCCCCCATTATTGAGATCGGCAACAATAAGAAAATTCATGGTTGGCTATGAAATGTTTGCAAATCCACAAAGAGATATTACGGCTGAGCAAGCGGCGGACACCCTAAAAAATTTATCAGAAATTCATTATAGTAAATTTGCAAAGTGATATAACCAATTTAAGAGCAAACGAGTAAAAAACTTTTAAATAATTATTTAATCAATAAACTACCTCAATGCAAGCCTGACTGCCGTCCAGGCAGGCATACGAGTAAGTTTATTGAGTTTGCTATGCAAACATCCTGATTTTCCGACCCAAGGGAATTAAACCATATCTTCTCGTCCGCCGAATCCGCCTGAGGCGGAGAAGGAGGATTAAAAAATATCAATTTTATATCGTTTAATTATTTCTATTCTTTTTAGAAATGCTTATTAATTTAACGTTTTGATTAAAATATTAAAGATATTGCTGAGTTTTTGTTTACTTTGTTATTGATGAAAGACGATGATTCTAAAAATATTATTGATTTAATAAAAGATGGCGATGAAAATACGCTGCAAAATATATATGTTGATAATAGAGAAGCTTTTATAAAATTTTCTAAAAAATATAATGTTGAAAGATATGATGCTGTTGACATTTATCAGGACGCAATTATTATATTGCGTGAAAATGTATTAAACGGTAAAATTAAAGTATTAAATAGTAGCATTTCAACCTATTTATTTGCTATTGGAAAATACAAAATTTTTCAGTCTCATAGGTGTAATTCAAAGATTGAATTAAATAATAATTTTCATACTGAAGCGGAAAATTTGAATTTGGATGTTAACTACTTAAGTGAAAAATTAACTAATCAACAGATGCTCTTAAATAAACACCTTCCATGTTTGGGTGAAAGATGTAGGGAAATATTGACTTTATTTTATTATGAAGGATATTCTCTTGATGAAATCACCGAAATATTAGGTTATAGTGATAAAAATGTTTTAAAAAGTCAAAAATCACGATGTGTGAAACAACTTAAAGGCATGATTAAAAAGAAACCATGAAAAATCCAGAATTAATTGACAAATATTTTAATAACTGTCTAAGTCCGAAAGAGCAAAAACTTTTTAATGAGTTATTGCAAAATGATCAAAAATTTAAAATGGAATTTTTGTTTCAAAAGGATTTACAAAAGGCTCTTGCAAAAAACGAACAAAATAATCTTAAAAGCAGCTTGCAAAATATTGAAAAGAATATTGAAAACAAACCTAAATTAATGGTTATTGCAAAAAAATGGTTGGTTGCCGCATCTATAGTTTTTATTGTAGGCTTGTTATCCATTTTAGTAAAAACCTCCTTTTATCCCTCTACTGATAAAATATATGCTGAAAATTTTGTACCCTATCGAAATATAGTAAACCCTATTGTAAGAGGTGAAGTTTCAATTAGTATTGAATATAGTGCCTTCTTAGCTTACGAAAATGGAAATTTTCATAAAGCAATTAATTTATTTAATTCAATTGAGAATCAAAATGCTACTTATATCCCTTTTTATAAGGCCATGTGCTATTTATCGCTGGATAAAATTGTTGAGGCTATTGATTTACTTGAGCCATTGTCAATTGAGTCCTATACCCATTCTGAATTTTCCGAAGATAAATTTGTGTTCAAATCTGAATGGTACTTGGGATTGGCCTACCTAAAAATGGGTGAAAAAGAAAAAGCAATTTCGAAATTTTCAATTGTAATAAACCAACCATGTAGTGAATGCAAAAAAAAGGTAATGGCTCAGGAAATCATGGAATTTATTGATTAAGCTTTATTTTTTATTATTCTCATTCCAGTAATTATGAGTCCTAAAAATAAGATTCCTCCATAGTAATAGTAATAATTATTGACAGGAGGAACAAGCGCATTTGTGTTACCGCTAATTATGAAACCTGACCAAAAATAGGGATGCTTTAAATAATTATCATTTACAGATTTTAAATAATCTTTTTTTGCTTCGCGTAAAGCTTCACTTTTGGTTTTCCCCTTTTTTAGATGTTTATAAAACGCTACCATAATTGTTTTTGTTTCCTTATCAGGTACTTTCCATAAACTCATAACTACAGAAGGGACACCAGCATAATTAAAGGCCCTTGCCATACTCATAATTCCTTCACCCTTTTCCAATTTACCAAACCCAGTATTACATGCACTCAAAACAGCTAAATTTGCCTTTATATCAGAAACATAAATTTCTGAAGAAGTTAAATCACCATCACTAAAAACCAAGCTATTATTCAAAGGATTATTATTGTCAATTTTAGCGTGCATGGCAAAATGCAATACAGAATAACCCTGATTATGGATAAAAAAGTTTTCTTTTTTTGATTCTTTACCTATAAAGGTAGAACCATCAATAAGGTCTGAAATAATTTTTACTTCATTATTTGTCGCTGTCAATTTATTATTTTGATTATTCTCAGATGAAAAACCTAACCAATAATTAGGTTGATCATATGTATAATATTCATTATTTAATTCCAAATACAAATGAACTGATCCCGAATAACTAATAGTAAAATTTTCCATCAATGGGATATTCTCATCATTTGCAAGAATTTCAAAGGGAATATAATTCAAAACATTATCAGGAATGATCACCAAATTTGATTTTGACAATTCTATTTGTTGATCTAATAAATAGATATATAATTCTTTGCAAGATTCTTCAATGTCCTTTTGAGAAAGTAATTTCATTTTTAAATTTTCAATCTCTTTAGTTACTTTTTCGACAACTTCACCTTTTAAAAAGGTAATATTCTCTTTGGTAATATTAAAAGTATATAAGTTATTTTCCCCTAAAAAATAAGTAATCAACTGTGAATCATTATCCATCTCAAATTGAATATTGGAGGGTTTGATTATTTTAGCTTCGTATTTTAAAACACTATATTTTGGGAATTCCAAGTCAAAGGATGTATGTAAACTATCCAATCTGTTACTTAATAAAATTCTTTGTTGCAAAAATTCACCTAATATTGATTTATCTGGATTAGAACTAGTTTGTTCATAATATAAGTCAAGTTTTACTCGCGCAAGTTTCTGTTTTATCTGTCTTTCTAAGTTCAATAAATCCGAAGGAATATTAGCATGTTTTTTAAATTGCTCATTTTGAATTCCTTCTAATAATGAAGTATTTCTATTTGTTTCAGATAATTCAAAGGCTTTATTTATATATTTTGAATCTTTCTTTGATTTATGGTAAAGTGCCCAACAAGTATTTAATCCATTTTCAAATACCTCTCTATATTCATTGGCTAAATTGATTCTTGAGCGATCTGAAGAGAAATTCTTTTGAATAAATTTAATCAATGTAATTTCTTCATCAATGTGCTTATACCTATGCTCAAGAAACTCTAACTCACCCCTTATTTCATATTCTTTCTGATACCATTCGCCTTCCAAAATTAAGGCATCTAGAGCTTGAAAGGGTGCGATGATCTTACCAAGTTCTTCAGAAGAATATCCAGCTGCATCTCTTGCTAAAGAGAGGTAATCCCAAAATTCATTTTCAAATCTTTTTATCTTGGCTATTTTGGCCAAATAGTAATAGCTTTCAGAAACTAAATCATTTTTATCACCATAGGTAGAAATATTATATTTCAGTACATTTATTAATAATTTTTCGGCTTCAGCAAGATTCTTATTCTGATCTACATAAAAATTTGCCAGATAAGATTTAGCATTGTATAGGTTTTTTGAACTTTGTAATGTTTCACCAATAACAATGGCCTTTTTATAATGCTTTTCTGCTTGGGAGAACTGTTTGTCTAATATAAAAGCATTTCCCAAATCATAATAACTTTCACAAGTCCATTCATGATTTGATCCATAAGTACTCTCTCTAATTTTAAGCGCTTTTTTTAATAATTCAATGGATTCTTTATACTTTCCTTTACTTTCAAGAATATTGGCATAAGATGTATATACAAACGTCATATTCGGATTGAATTCACCATACGATTTCAATCCAACATCCATTGCCTTTTCAGCATATTCAGATGCTTTATTAATATCCTTCTGATAAAAATAAAGATGTGCTATTCCACTATATATATCAGATAAAAAAGTGTTTTCATTGCCACTATTCACTAAGTTTTTTTCTGCCTCCAAATACAATTCCAATGCCTTTTTTGGTTGGGCCAAATCCTCATAAACTATACCTAAATTATACGCAGATACAGCCAATACCCTTTCATCGGCATTAATTTTCTTTTTTAAATCATATGATTTTTCATAAAAAATCATGGTACTGTCATAATTTGACAAAAAGTAATATCCAATACCTATTAAATTATAGTCAAAAGCAATATTGAAAGTATCCTTTTCCTTTAAACTAATTCCTAAGGCTTGTTTGGCTGTCTCAATTGAAGTTTTGTGAAACCCTAAGTTTTTCTCAATACTAGCCTTTGTTTGTAAAGAATACGCCAAATATTTTGAATCAATATCATTTTCAAACTTTGATATCAAATCATTGATCATTTGATAGGCCAATTGAAAATCACCTGATCTATCCAAGGCTCGAGCCTTTTTATTCACATCGGCAATTTTAATACTATCAATTTTTTGAGAATAAATTAATAGTGGAAAAATTAGTACAAATAATAATAGTATTCTGGATTGAATCATCGCCTTCAATTTACAAAAACAAATGTTACCAAATTCATAATTCTCAAAGCTTTGCAGCAACTTGCTCAAGGTTTGTATACCAATCCTCTCCAAATTTTCTAATAAGTGCCTGTTTTACGAATTTATACACTGGAACTTGCAATTCCTTTCCCAGGGTACAAGCATCGTCACAAATTTGCCACTGATGATAATTAACTGCTGAAAATTCACTGTATTCTTTCACCCTAACTGGGTATAAATGGCAGGAAACTGGTTTTTTAAAGTCTATCTCACCTTGATTATAAGCCTCCTCAATAGCACAAAGTGCAACATTTTTTTTATCAAAAATTACATAGGCACAATCTGCTCCATTAACTAATGGGGTTTCCAATTCCCCATCTTCATTTTTAGTAAATGTTCCCTGATTTTCAATAGCTTTAATTCCTTCTTTTTTCAAAAAGGGTTTCACTTTGGGATAGATTTCCTCCAATATTTCAGTTTCATTCTTATCCAAAGGTGCTCCTGCATCACCATCAACACAGCAAGCCCCTTTGCATGCACTTAGATTGCATACAAAATCCTTTTCAATAATTTCTTCTGAAACAATTGTTTTCCCTAGTTGAAACATCCCATAGAATTAATAATCTATGCAAAAATACATTTTTAATAGATTTTAATGGGTGAAGTGATCTGAAATTTAGGGTTCAAAAAAAGATGAATTATATAATTAACTTCCTAAGTTAACTGACTAAAAAATATAAAACTCTTTTTTATATGTTTTGCCCAATATTCTCCTGTATGAGCTCCGGGATATTCATTGTAATTATGCTGAATATGATTATTAATAAGTTGCTGATGTAGTTCTCTATTTGAAGAAATTAATTCATCTTCAGACCCACAATCAAACTGAATAGGAGGCAGTTTACCCTTATTATTGAGAATCGTTTGAAAAACTGATAAATCATTTTCAGACTTATTCGAATCCATTTGAGGTCCATCATCTATAAATAACCTTAAATCCTTCAAACTTAAAACAGAGGAATGTCCGGTTACCCCATCAAATAAGCTACCATATTTACAAGCTAGCCTCAAAGCTCCATAACCGCCCATAGACAAGCCACTTATAAATAATTTAGAATTTTTTTCCGATTGAGGAATTGTTTTTCGCGTTGCTTCAACTACATCTTCAACAATCCATTTTTCAAAATCATACGCTTCTTGTTTTACATAACCACTGCCTCCACCCTTTAAACCATCTGAAGGCATTACTAAAATCATAGGCTCAATACTTCCTTTTTGAATCATTTCAAGTGCCGTATTGTGCACATTCATATGCCGGGTCCAAGCCCAATGACTTGAATATACACCATGTAATAAAATCACAATGGGTAGGTTGTTTCTGTTTTCATATCCGGGCGGAACAAAAATCGTAATATCTCCCCGACCCTTTAAATAAGAACTCTCTACGGTTAAATATCTTAAATTTTCAACTTCAAATTTTGGATCGGAAATGCTAATATCTCTTTTTATCATGTCTCTTTTTTATTTAAAAAACAATAACTCCCTTTGCATTTTTTCCGGCAAGCATGTCATCAAAAGCATTTTGCACTTGCGAAATATCATAGGTTCTGGTTATCATTTCATCTAGTAAAAGGTCTCCATTTTTATAATGATTTATAATTTTTGGAAAATCCACTTGTGGCCGGCATTTACCATATAATGGATTGATATAAATTTTATCCCACTCAAAAAGGTTCATATCAATGGTTATCTCTTCTTCAATTCCACTTACCTGAACAGCCATTCCCGCATTTCTAATCATGGCAAGCGGGGCTGCACCTAAACTTGGAATTCCAGTGCATTCAAACGCATAATCCGCACCTCTTTCATTAGTGGTTTTTTTAACTTTTTCTGCAGCCTGTAATAATCCAATATCATCTTTAGTAGCTTTTATGACATGTGTGGCTCCATAAAATTTACTCATTTCCAATCTAGAATCATTGATATCTATGGCAATAATTTTTGAAGCCTTAGAAATTCTTGCGCCTTGAATTACGTTCAATCCAACACCTCCTGCACCCAACACCACAACAGAAGCTCCTTCTTCTACCTTAGCTGTATTTACTACAGATCCAAATCCCGTCATCACACCACAACCAATAATACTTGCAACATCAAATGGTATTTTTTCTTGCATTTTAAAAATCGCCGCCTCCTTAACAACAGTATGAGTCGACATAGTACCTAAATTAAAGGATCGTTCTATTCCTTGACCTTTAAAAATAGTTCTTTCCAAAGCAACATGGCCTTTATTGATTTTTCCGGTAACAGGGGATTGTTCTTCACATATATTTTCATTCCCCAGGTTGCATTGAAAACAAGTTCCACAAGGAATTGCCCAATTCAAAATCACATGATCTCCCACTCGAACCGATTGTACCTTTTCTCCTACAGCAAGTACTATCCCTGCTCCTTCATGACCCAAAATAAATGGCTTATCCCATTGTTTGTACGAATCATAATCTGTATGACAAACACCAGCTGCCTTTATTTTAACCAGCACTTCATCACCCTGAGGTGGATATATCGATATTGCTTCTAGGTTAAAATTTCCTTTGCCATCTGCAATTATTGCTTCTCCTTTTATCATAAGAATTTATTTTAAAGTTTTCCAGCATTCATATAATGACCTTGGTAAAAGATAACATCCTTTAAAGCTGCCTTTTAAATCTATTAGTACCTCTTCCCTTCTGGTTAAATAACCAAACCATTCGCCATATTCCGGATCTGGAAAATATTTCCAGGTATATTTATGAACTTTTTCAAACCAAACCCAAACATCTGCCCTTCTTATATGTTGGTGGGCTTTTAATAAGGCAATTGAAGTTTCATTATGCACCCTCCATAATTTTTGATCCCAATCGAGTTTCCATTGCAAGGGATTATTCTTTTAATCTTTAAAATAGAAGATTCCTCCAAATTCATTGTCCCAACCATACTCCAACATTTTTAATGCAATATTTGTTGCTCTTTCAATTGAATTCACATCATTGGTTTGCCGCAAGATTCATGAAAAACCACATAAATTCAACAGCGTGCCAGGTTATAATCAATCGTCCATCAAATGGATCTAGATGTTACACATCGGGAGCGCCATTTTCAAAAAACATTTCCAGGTTTTCATCATAATAATGATATACCCTTTTTTGGATACTCGACTACCTTAATTCCTGAATCTTCTTATCTTCAAGAACTCCCTTCATTTCTAATGCCATATTGGCGTCCAACATGAATATCGACATACCATCCATTGGGTATAATCTCGTTTCTTTATTAAAAATGGTTTTACTTTAGGATAAATTCCTTTCAATATCTTGATCTCATTCTTATCCAAAGGTACTCCAGCATCACCATCAATACAACATGCTCACATACATGCACTTAAATTACACACAAAATCCTTTTCAATAATTTCTTCTGAAACAATTGTTTTCCCTAGTTGAAACATCTCATATAATTAATAATCTATACAAAAATACATTTTTAATAGAATTTATCAGTTTAGATGATTCAAAATATAGGCTTCATAAGAAGATTAGTTTTTTTAATAATATAGGGATTCTTGTTCTGGAATTTATCGTAAAATTACAAAGCTTGTCAAAAGAATTTATGCGTACATTTATTGACATTCATAAAGGATTTAGTGATTAAAAAGATGAATTAAAAGCTATCTTTACAGATGATGGTTTACTTTTAAATCAAAAAGGAAACAATCGATGGAAACAATCACTATCCAAAAGTGTAAATTAAAAATAATCTAAATCAAAAACAATGACAAATATACGCCCATATGTATTGGCCGAATGCAATTGGAAGGCCGTGAAAGAAGAAACCTATTCGGTTGCTGTATTGCCATGGGGTGCAACTGAAGCGCATAATTATCATTTACCCTATGCAACTGATAATATTCAGGCCGAATATGTAGCTATTAAAGCTGCTGGGGTAGCCTGGAATAATAATACCAAACCCATCGTATTACCCACTATCCCTTTTGGTGTAAATACCGGTCAAATGGATATTCCACTTTGTATAAACATGAATCCGAGTACTCAATATGCAGTTTTAAAAGATGTTGTACAAGTATTGGACGGTCATAATATTCAGAAACTAGTCATTTTAAATGCGCATGGGGGTAATAATTTTAAACAAATGATTCGAGAATTAAGTTTAGAATACCCTAAGGTGTTTATCTGTTCTGTCAACTGGTGGCAGGTAGCTGATGGAACAAAATATTTTGATGAACCCGGAGATCATGCCGGTGAATTGGAAACGGCGGTAATGCAATATATAACACCTAATTTGGTACTACCCCTTACAATGGCGGGAGATGGATCAGCTAAAAAATTCAAGTCTAAAGGATTTGATGAAGGCTGGGCGACAACTCAAAGAAAATGGACTTCTGTTACAAAGGATACCGGTGTGGGAAATCCTAAAATGGCAACTCCAGAAAAAGGTTCAAGATTTTTAAAAGTAGTAGCTCAGAAAATTGGAGAATTTATTGAAGAATTACATCACGTCGATTTAAAAAACATGTACGAATAAATTGAATTAATAAAAATGAAAAAAATAATTCTAGCTTTATTGATCATCATATCATTGAGTTTAAACGCACAAAATGAAAAACATCTAATAACAGATGGTGTTATTGTTAATATTGACCTGTTTAATAAAAGTATGCGAGATAGTGTTTCATGTTTTCGAATACCGGCCATTGTTACTGCCCCAAATGGAGATTTGTTAGCGGCCATTGATGAAAGGGTTCCATCCTGTAGTGATTTAAAATGGAGTAAGAACATCAATATTGTGATTAGAAGAAGTTCGGATGACGGAAAAACCTGGTCCGATATTGAAATGGTAGTCGATTTTCCATGGGGTAAATCAGCCTCCGACCCTTCCATGATTGTAGATCACATAACCAGGGAAATATTCTTATTTTATAATTATATGAATTTGGATACAGAAAAAGACATCTATTATTTACATGTTGTAAAAAGTAAGGACAATGGATTAACCTGGTCCGATCCCGAAGATATTACTTCTCAAATAGCAAAATCCGATTGGCATCAAGATTTTAAATTTATTACATCAGGCAGGGGTATTCAAACAAGTACGGGTAAATTACTACATTGTATGGTCAATCTGAACAGTGGTATGCACGTATTTGGAAGCGATGACCATGGTAAATCCTGGTATTTAATTGATACACCTATCTCACCCGCAAATGAGTCGAAAATAGTTGAATTGGCAGATGGATCCTGGATGGTAAATGCAAGAACCCAAGGTAAAAAAATGAGATATGTACATATATCTAAAGATGAAGGAAAAACATGGAGTTCAAAGCCCGAATCTCAACTCATTGACCCTAGTTGTAACGCGAGTATTATTCGCTATACCTTAAAAAAAGATGGATATAAAAAAAATCGTCTTTTATTTTCCAATGCAAAAATGGAAAAAGGACGCAAAAATATGACCGTTAGAATAAGTTATGACGAGGGCAAAACTTGGTCCGATGGAAAAACAATTTATGCTGGTGGTTCGGCCTACTCTGACATGACTATTCTGGATAATGGTGATATCGGTTTGTTTTTTGAAAAAGATGAGCATAAAGAAAATCCTTTTATCAGTTTTTCATTAATATGGTTAACCAATGGAAAAGATAAATACAAAAAACCAAAAAGAAAGAATAAAAAATAACTTGTCAATTATTATACAATTAAAGCATGAAGGCTCTATTTGAAGAATTAAAAAACAATGTAAAGGGGGATAGAGCTCAAAGGATGTGTGAGAGCTCTTAATAAAGCCGTATATCAAGCTAAATCTATTAAAGGACTTATTCATCATTCTGATAGAGGAATAAAATATTGTAGCAATATTTACACCCGGATACTCAAAAGAAAAAAGGTAAGTATTAGTATTACAGAAGAAAACCATTGCTATGAAAATGCAATAGCAGAACGTGTAAAAGGAATTTTAAAAGATGAGTTTTATATGGATCAGACCTTTACAAACACCGCACACGCTAAAAGAGCAGTAAAAAGTGCCATCAAATTGTATAATGAAATAAGATTACACTTATCTTTAGACTTTAAAACACCAAATATAGTATATAATAATGCAGCATAATTTAATTTTAACCTGTAGCCGTATTTTAGGACAAGACATATAGAGAATGAACCAATTGATAAGAAAATAAATTCAAATTTAAAAACAATGTCAACAATTAAAGACCTAGCGGATTATCATCACCCTCTTTTAGATATATTTAAACAACCGCAAACAAGTGAAGAATGGGAACAATATAGGTTAACGCATGAGCAAGTAGCCTATTATCATGAATACGGGCATTTATCCGGAATCAAATTATTGGAAGAAAGCCAGGTGGAGTTATTGAACAAAGAACTGGAAACATTAAGGGATCCTAATCATCCGGCTCATCATTTATTTTATGAATTTCATTCCAATCAATCTACAAATAACAACTCTGTTCTTTTTCATTCTTTGGGACATTGGAGAATTGGTGAAGGGTTTCATGATATATTATGGAATCCAGCCTTTGTAATGGCCGCACATCAACTTTTAGAAAATAAACCAGTTAGATTCTGGCATGACCAATTATTTTGTAAACCAGCCAGGCATGGAGGCGTAGTTGCCTGGCATCAAGACTATTCTTATTGGACTCGAACAGTTGCTATGCAACACTTGACTTGTTGGGTTGGGTTGGATGATGCTACTACAGAGAATGGTTGTTTGCAATATGTGCCTAAAAGTCATCGATGGGGTCTTTTAGATGCGCCAGAAATTGCCGGAGATATGAATGGATTGATGAACTACTTAAGTCAGGAACAGAAAGATCAGTTTAAACCTGTAGCCATAGAATTAAAAAAGGGTTATGCCACTTTTCATCACCCTTTGATGGTTCATGGATCGTTTGAAAATAAGTCGGAAATAAGCAGAAGGGCCTTTGTTTTGAATGTCTTTGCCGATGGAACAGTGAGTAATTCTAATGATGAATTATTGCAAGGGGTTCCTCCGATTAAAAAAGGTGAGAAAATGGATGGAAAATTTTTTCCAATGCTTTTTGACCCAAAATCATAGTTAATCTACTGATACATTTATGAAGAAAAATATTACATCAACGAATCATGAAAATAATGAAATTATTACCCCTATTTATTATTGTTTTTACCATTTTTATTCCTGAACAGTTTATCGCTCAAAACAATTTAAATTCATCAACAAATGATAATAGCGAAACTCTAAATACAATTTTTAAAAAAGGAGATTTTGGTTATGCTTGCTTTAGGATTCCCGCCGTTGTAGTGACGAATAAAGGCAGTATTCTTGCCTTTGCAGAAGCCCGTAAAAAAAGTTGTTCAGATACCGGGAATATTGATATTGTATTGAGAAAATCAATGGATAATGGTTTGACATGGAGTGATTTAAAAGTCGTATGGGATGATGGAAAAAATGTGAGTGGTAATCCCGCACCTGTGGTTGATGAAATTACTGGAGACATTCATTTATTGACTACATGGAATAATGGGAAAGATCATGAATCTCGTATAATTGACGGTACAAGTATTAATTCAAGAGAAGTATTTCATCAGGTATCTGTTGACGATGGTGAGGCCTGGTCCACTCCACGGAATATTACCAAATCGGTAAAATTACCAAATTGGACTTGGTATGCAACGGGTCCGGTTCACGGTATTCAACTTAAAAAAGGTCGGTATAAAGGAAGGCTAATGATACCATGCGACCATATTGAAGCCCATAGTAATAAGTACTATTCACATGTGATCTATTCAGATAATAACGGAAAAACATGGAAATTAGGCGGAAGAACTCCATATGATCAGGTCAATGAATGCACCGTTGCTGAATTGAAAAATGGGGATTTAATGTTGAACATGCGAAATTACAAACGGAACGAATTACAGGCTCGACAGGTAGCAATGAGTAGTGATGGTGGTATAAGCTGGAATAATCAACATATTGACACAGGTTTACCAGAACCCAGATGTCAGGGAGCCATTTTAAGTGTAGAAAGAAAAGGAGAAAATATTTTATTATTTACCAATCCAGCCGATTCGGATAAACGAATTAATATGACATTGTCTATCAGCAGAGATGAGGGTAATTCCTGGAAAGAACAAATCTCAATATTTGAAGGCCATGCTGCTTATTCAGATTTGACCAAATTGTCAAATGAAAAAATTCTTGTTTTCTTTGAGGCAGGTGCCAAAAATCCTTATGAAGGAATTCATTATAAAATACTTGAAATTGATTAATCTGATGATAGTACATTATTCAAATAAATATGCATTACCTGTTGATCAGAAAAATATTGAGGGATTCGTTTACTCCAAAAACATCATTATCTAGAAAATAGTTTCCTTATAATTACTAAAGGTTATTCCAACACTTTAGGGGTGCTTTTTGATATCTTAAATGTTGAAAATAGACTCTTTTCTTCTTGCATGAAAAAGCTATATTTGCTTTCTTAAAACAAATTCAAATGGAATTCAATTTTAAAGAAGTAATGACAGCAACCATGATCTTATTTGCTGTAATTGATATCGTAGGGAGTATCCCAATAATTATTGATTTACGGCAAAAAGTAGGCCGGATACAATCAGAAAAAGCATCTCTTGTGGCTATGTTGATTATGATTTTATTCCTTTTTTTAGGAACCCAAATTTTAATTTTAATTGGTATTGATGTTTATTCGTTTGCCGTGGCAGGTTCCTTAGTTATTCTTTTTTTGGCCTTAGAAATGGTATTAGGTGTTAAATTGTTTAAAGATGAAGCGCCTGAAACAACAAGTGTGGTACCATTAGCATTTCCATTAATTGCGGGTGCAGGTACTATGACCACAATATTATCGCTGAAAGCCGAATTTCATACCATTAACATAATTATTGCCATTGTTTTAAATATGGTATTTGTATACTTGGTTCTAAAATTTTCACATAAAATCGAAAAGTTATTAGGCAAAGGAGGAATTAATGTGATTCGTAAAATATTTGGTGTGATCTTATTGGCAATTGCCATCAAACTTTTCGCGTCAAATATTCAAGGTCTATTTAAATAAACAAATGAATTTTGATGTTTTAATTATTGGAGGTGGGGTTGCAGGTATGTCCTGTGCTTTGGTTCTTGGGTCGGCTGAATTTAAGCCCTATGCAAATAATAAAAAGATCGGCATTATAATTCATCAAAAATCCTCTGCATTAGAACATGCCATCTTTAATAATGTTTTGGGAATACCCTCAGGAACCACCGGAAAGGAGATTCTAGAATCGGGTAAAAAACAATTGTTTGAAACTTACCCTCATGTGGTTCAAATTGAAAATGAAAAGGTTATTGAAATTGAAGGTAAGGCCAACGATTTTACTATTCACACCAACAAAGATTCCTATAAGTCCAAAATTTTAGTGATCGCAACGGGGAAATCCAATTTGTTTAATATTAATGGATTGATGCAACACGTGGAGCCTCATCAAAATTTACCGATTAAGAAACAACGAATACAGTTAAAAAACACAAACCATAAAGTAGCAGAAAATATATATGTTGCCGGGGTTCAGGCGGGTTGGAGAAGTCAGTTTGCCATGGCTGCTGGAAGTGGATCTCACGTAGCAACAGATATTTTGACCCTTTGGAATTATGGAGAAACTTCCATGGTACATGATTCAATAAAAGATTTCTAATATCATTAAAATCGATTTAAGAAACAGTATTATCTTTGGAAAAAAGACACCAATCTTACTTATTAAAATGAAAGCAATTAATATTTCTGAAAAATTCAATTTGTTTAATGATCATTGGACCCCTAAAAAAATAGGTGAATTAAATGGACAGCAAATTCTATTAGCGAAACTAAAAGGTGAATTTACCTGGCATGCTCATGAAAAGGAAGATGAATTGTTTTTTGTGATTAAAGGAAATTTAAAAATTGAATTTCGAGACAATTCTATTGAATTAAATGAGGGGGAAATGTATATTATTCCAAAAGGGGTTGAACATAAACCTATTGCCAAAAAAGAAGTTCATGTATTACTATTTGAACCCTTATCTATTAAACATACCGGAAATATTATCAACAATATAACTGTAGAAATTTTTGAAAAAATATAAAGAGTTTTTCAATTCATCCTATAAAAACATCCTTTAACATTAATATATTGTTATTAGTCTAAATTATTTTTTCTACCAATTCTTAATCGAGATATTTATCAATCCATGCAATAAATATTTTTCAGATGAGCCAGATCAAGCATAAGTCAATTCTTCTAATTATATTTCTTATTTCCTTTTCAACCATTTTGCTTGCTCAGCAAAAAACTGGCAATATTGTTGAATACTTTGGTAAGGAAAAAGTTGAAGAAATTCATGAAGGAAAACTTTTACATGTTTTTAAATTGGGTTTGTATCTAAAAATTCAAAATTTTTCGTTTAACTCTTCCTCTTTTCCAAAAGATCCGGTTTTTTCAAAGTTCTTATTTAACCCTCGGTATAAACCCGCAAATGATCAGGTTTTTGACATTGATAATGCGGGTAAAGAGCTAAAATGGCATGAGATTTCAACTGATAAAACCAATAGTTTTAATGATAGGGATTTAAGGTCTAGCTATGTCTATTTAACTTATCATTCAAAAGAAGAAAGGACGGTTCTGTTTGAAGCCTCCGGCCACTCTCTAGCCTTAATCAATGGGATGCCTCATGAAGGAGATCATTATGATTTTGGATGGAATTTAATTCCGGTACGACTAATACAAGGGACTAATGTTTTTGTGCTCAAAGTAGGTCGTTTTCCAAGAATTCGTGCTCGATTAATTGATCCAAAAGACCCGGTTCAATTCACAATTAGGGACTTGACAATGCCTGATTTGCTATTGGAGGAAAAAAAACAATATAACGGAGCCATTAGAATAATCAATGCAACTGAAAACTGGGTTAAAAACTATGCAATTCATGCGCAAATATCCGGTGAAAATGTTGTTACAGAGGTGCCATCAATTCCGCCTTTGAGCGTTCGAAAAATACCATTTTCATTTGCTTCAATACCTCAAAATTATGAAAAAGAAGAGATTGATTTAAAATTGCAATTGAAAAATCTCAATGTTATTTCGACTCAAGAATTAAAGTTAAAAGTTAAATCAAAACACAATCATCATAAAAAAACTTTTATTAGTGATATTGATGGAAGTGTGCAATACTATAGCGTAGCACCTTCCAGTAATCATGAATTAGAATCTCAGGCCTTATTTTTATCCATTCATGGTGCCTCCGTTGAGGCAGTGAATCAAGCCAATGCTTATAAGAAAAAAGATTGGGGAAATTTAGTTGCCCCTACAAATCGTCGCCCTTTTGGTTTTGCCTGGGAAGATTGGGGTAGACTGGATGCATTGGAAGTATTAGCTGATGCGAAGAAGATATATCAGCCGGACTTAAAAAGGATATATTTAACCGGCCATTCTATGGGGGGACATGGAACCTGGTATTTAGGAGCTACTTATCCGGATAAATTCGCTGCAATTGCTCCTTGTGCCGGATACCCTGATTTACTATTATATCGGGATAGTTTTTTAAAAAGAACTTTAAAAATGTCTCCAGAACAGTTATCAAGATTTGGCATGACCGCTGAAATTGTTGCAAGATTAAATATGCCAACAACAGAAACTCCTGTTGAACAAATGATGAAAAGAGCAGGAAATCCAAGCAGAACCATAGAATTAATACAAAACTATTTGCATTTTGGTGTGTATGTTTTACATGGAGAAAAGGACAATGTGGTTCCAACCTTTATAGCTCGGGATATGAGAGAACGCCTGGGAAAATTTCACAACGATTTTACCTATTACGAATATCCAGGTGGAACTCATTGGTATGGGGACCATAGCGTAGATTGGAAGCCTATTTTTGATTTCTTCAAACAACGGACAATAAAGGAATCCAAGGATATTAAAAAGTTAGAGTTTTATACAGCTTCTCCTGGAGTATCAGCTACATCGAATTTTTTAACGATTCATCAACAAAAGAAACCTTTTGAAATAAGCTCGTTTAAATTTTCAAAGGAAGAAAGCTTTAAAATTGATACCGAAAACGTCAGTCTGATTGAAGTCGATCTTACCCAGTTACCAGATACTATAAATAGCGTTTATATAAACGGAAGTGAAGTTGATATTCAAAATAAAAAGAAATTTTTCCTTAAAGAAAACGAAGGAAATTGGAATCTAACCTCGGTTCCTTCCCTTCAAGAAAAAGGACCTCATAGAAACGGTGGGTTCAAGGATGCGTTTAGAAATAATATGGTATTTGTTTATGGGAGTCAAGGTTCAAATGAAGAAAACCAATGGATTTATAATAAGGCTAGATTTGATGCTGAAACCTTTTGGTATAGAGCCAATGGAAATATTGAAATTGTAAAAGATAAAGATTTCAAACCAGAAAAATATCCAGACCAGAATATCATATTATATGGTAATAAAGACAATAATTCCGCTTGGAAAAAACTGTTGAAAGATAGTCCGATTCAAGTAGCTAATAATGAAGTGAAATTTGGAAATAGAAAATTATCAGGACCTCAGTGGGGAATGTATTTTGTAGTTCCAAGAATAGATAGTGACAATGCAAGTATAGGTGTGGTAACTGGGTCTGGAATAAAAGGAATGAAAGCAGCCTATGCGAATCATTATATGGTCAATGGAACTACGTTCCCGGATGTTTTACTTTTTGATGACAGTGTGTTGATTAATGGCAGTTCATCTGTTAAATGTGCCGGTTTTTTTGGCAATGACTGGTCCCTGGAAAAAGGGGATTTTAAATGGAATTAATTTTGTTTTTACTGTTTTGTTTGAAAGAGATGTTTCGCAAGGAGCATCTCTTTTTATGAATCAAATAAAATTGGAAAGTTTCAATAAACAATACTAACTTTGAATTGTTGAATATTAAGCCTGAAAATTGAATTCAAAACTATATTTAGTACCTACTCCTATTGGAAATCTGGAAGACATAACTTTTAGAGCTATTAAAGTACTTAAAGAAGTTGATCTCATACTAGCCGAAGATACACGTACTTCAGGAAAATTGTTAAAACATTATGAGATCAAAACACAAATGCAATCTCATCATATGCACAATGAGCATAAAATGGTGGATAGAATTGTTCAACGAATTAAAAGCGGTGAAACAATTGCCTTAATTTCTGATGCAGGAACACCTGCCATTTCAGATCCAGGATTTTTATTGACAAGAGCCTGTATTGAACACAATATTGAAGTTGAATGCCTGCCCGGCGCAACAGCCTTTGTTCCAGCCTTAGTCAATAGTGGCTTGCCTAATGATAAATTTGTATTCGAAGGATTTCTGCCGGTAAAAAAGGGCAGACAAACAAGATTAAAATTATTGGCAGAAGAAACACGAACCATGATTTTTTATGAATCCCCTCATAAGTTGATTAAAACATTGACTCATTTTTTAGATTATTTTAGCGAAGACAGGCAGATTTCTGTATCCAGAGAGTTGACTAAACTATTTGAAGAAACCAAGCGAGGGACCATTAAAGAAGTTTTAGAATATTATACAAATAAGCCTCCCAAAGGTGAGATTGTGATTGTTGTAGCCGGTCAGAAATAAGTCACCTTGAAATCAAACTAAAATGCCCTTGTTTTTCTTTTACGTTTCCATTTTTATCTATGAGT
>JAUXGV010000006.1 GCA_030621915.1 Flavobacteriaceae bacterium | reverse complement strand
GCCTTCAAAGAAGATTTATCTATTAAAGGAGTTGCAGAAGATCTAAATTTACTAATTCAATATTTAAAACTTGAAAAAATAAAATCCATTGGCTTTAGTTTCGGAGGAGATGTGCTTTTTCAACTTGCATTGCTTAACCCAAATCTGATAGAATCCATGATCACCATTGGTGCAGTTGGAACATGGACTATTAACGATTTCATCGAGTATCAGACAGCATTTACTTTTGAAAATCGAAATAATTTCCCATGGTTACAAACTTCTCACAA
Source organism: Flavobacteriaceae bacterium (assembly GCA_030621915.1). GTDB lineage: Bacteria > Bacteroidota > Bacteroidia > Flavobacteriales > Flavobacteriaceae > Lutimonas. The sequence goes on along the minus strand of JAUXGV010000006.1, from coordinate 34,590 downwards.
TGATGACGATCAGATAAAAGTAATCATGGAACAATTTCAAAATTATACAATCGAACTAAGTGATAAAGAGCTTCAACAAATAAAACCTGAGGTATTAATGATTATTGGCGATGATGATGAAGGAATGGATTTGGAAGAAGTAGCCCGAGTTAAGAAAAATCTTCCTAACTCTGATCTTTGGATATTACCTAATGTTTCGCATGGAGCTCATGAAGGAGAAAACAAGGAGGAATTTATATTGAAGTCAAAGGCATTTCTTTCTAAAAAATAGAAATTCTGACTCTAAAGGCTTTTCTTGATGAGAAATGGTTTCGAATGATTTGACTCACACAATATTTTATAAATAATTTGCCGAAAAAGTTAAATTAATTAAATGAATTCAAAAAAAGTGACTGAAAGATATATTGCGTTCCTAAGAGGCATTAATGTTGGAGGACATCATAAAGTCCCTATGGCCGATCTTCGCAAAGCCTTGGAGAAAATTGATTGCAAAAATGTTATAACACTGCTAAATTCAGGCAATGTCATTTTTGAAACAGTTACTGATGATATTGAGAATCTTGAAAAAAAGATCTCAGAAAAATTGGAAAAAATATTTAGATTCCAAATTCCAACAATCATCAGAAAATCTGAAACGATTAATGAATTGTTTAAGGAAGCCCCTTTTAAAGATGTAAAAATTACTAAAGACATTAGATTGTATGTGTCATTTTTGAAGGAAAATAAACAAATTGATATGGAATTACCCTGGATCAGTTCTGATAATTCTTACAAAATAATTAAGAGTAGAAATGAAATTATTCTAAGTGTTTTAGATCTTTCTATTTCAAAAACTCCCAAGGCAATGATTGCATTAGAGAAATCTTTTGGAAAAGATATCACAACCAGAAATTGGAAAACCATTGAGCGAATTGTTAAGAAATTATAGGCCATATAATTATTGGAATTGATCTTAGAAGTTTATTTAATTCGACTTATGATTACCTAATTTATTTATATTTATGGAGCCAATGACACCTGGTCTGCCAGTTCTGTTCTACCTAATAAAAAGCAGATTCTAAATGGTTTATAATGCCAGGAAAACACCATGAAAATGCTCGAATCAGAAACATGAACGAGTATGCTAAAAAAAGATTTATTTCAACTGTAGAAAAATGGCTATCTTTAAAAATACAAAACGATTCAATGAATCCTAATTGACGAGAATCAATTGGCCTGATAATTATAAATGTCTCAAATAAAAAAATTTATTACTGAACTTAAAAGACGTAATGTATTCAAAGGAACCTTTGCGTATTTGGCCGTTTCTTGGGTTTTATTACAAGTTTTTTCCACATTATTGCCCTTGGTTGAAGCACCATTATGGGTGTTAAAAATACTTACATTAACTATGTTTCTAGGCCTACCGATTTGGATAATATTTTCCTGGAAATTTGATATTAGCTCAGAAGGTATAAAAAAAATTGAAGATAATAATTTAAGTACTACAGAATCGAGTAAAACAATTTATGGATTAGTAATTACAGTTTTAATATTAGGTGTAATATTTATTCTATTCAAATCTCCATGGAGTGGAACAAACTTAAACGTTGAAACAACTAAAAAGAATGAATTAAATGACACTATTAAAATACATGAGAAAATTTCTTCCAACCTCATTGCATTGGATTATTATTTAAAAGGAGAATTTCATCAAAGAAAAGAGACCCTTTCTGATATTGATACTGCAATTGTTTATTATTCCAAAGCTATAGGGAGCGACCCTGAATTTGCAAAGGCCTATGATAATCTTGCAAGTTCTTACATGCGAAAATATTTATCTTTCGATCCCAATTCAAAATGGGAAGAAGAAGCTTATTCTGCAGCAGGAAAGGCGTTATTATTGAATCCAAATTTAGCAAATCCAAATATTATTAGAGGTCAATTTTATTGGAGTCAAAGTCACAATTTCGCACATGAAGAGGCTATGAATGAATTTAAAAAAGCCATATTAAAGGACCCGAAGCTCAGCCATGCTTATGAACAATTATCCTTAGTTCAATTGCATATTGGATTGTTCAGTGATGCTTTAAATAATGCACAAAAAAGCGTTGAATTAGATCCAGGTAATTTCAGGGCAAGAAGGTTTATGGCAGAAACATTACTTTTTCAAGGTAAATATGAATTGGCATTAAGAGAATTTAAAAGAATCCCTGCAAATTTTGCACCATTACCAACTCAATCATTGGAAGCCTTAAATCTTTTTTATCTGAATCAACAGGAAGAGGCAATTGATCTTTTGAAGATTGCTTTAAAAAATGACCCACACAATTCCATTATTAATAGTGTGTATGCTATCTTACTGGCAAGTAATGAACAACATATTGAAGCCGATCAAAAAATGAAAATAGCTTTTGATAATTCAAGGGAATTTCTTCATGTTCATCATATTTATTTCCATTTTGCAATTTGTTCATCTATTATGAATAATAAGAAGGAGACTGTTGAATGGTTAAAAAAAGCTGCTGATACAGGATTTCCCAATTATCCATTGTTTAATTCCGAACCAAATCTTAAAAAGTTAAAAGGATATTCTGATTTTGATGAATTATTAACAGAATTAAAAGAAAAATGGGAATATTTCAATACTCTTTAGGTTCAAATTATTTTCAATTTTATTTTTTGAAGAAAGTTTAAAAATAAATAATCAAAACTACCCAACCACTGATTTTTATAATCATATATTTAATTTTTTATTTACATGAATTTAATATATTCTAAAATCAATTAAATAGCTAACTTCGAAACTCTTATTATAAATATGCAACCTAGGTTACATATAGTTTTTATTTGATGTGGTATATTTGTATTTCATGAATTTAGATAATAAATAATTTAAATCGTATAAGATGAAAAATTTAGTAATATTAGGTGCTGGAACCAGTGGAACAATGATGGCCAATCATCTGGTTAACAAATTACCGGATAACTGGAAAATCACCATAATTGATCAGTATAAAACACATTATTACCAGCCTGGGTTCCTGTTTTTACCTTTTGATATATATAAAACAAAAGATGTAAAGAAAAAGGGCACAAAGTTTCTTCCCAAAGGAATAAATTACATTCAAAAGAAAATTGATAAAATAAATCCTGAAAGTAATACAGTTGATTTGGAAAATGAAACTTTAAATTATGATATTTTAATTATTGCCACGGGAACAAAAATTGCACCTGAAGAAACAGAGGGAATGAAAGGTGAAAACTGGCACAAAACCGTTTTCGATTTTTACACCTATGAGGGAGCTAAGGCCTTGAGAGACAAATTAAGAGTATGGGAAGGTGGTAAATTGGTCATTCATTTTACTGAAATGCCTATTAAATGTCCTGTGGCACCCTTAGAATTTGCATTTTTAGCAGATTCATTCTTTATCAATAAAGGAATGAGGGATAAGGTTGATATAACCTACGTTACTCCTTTAGGTGGAGCATTTACCAAGCCAAAAGCAACTGAAGCTTTGAATTATTTATTGGAAGAAAAAAATATTAAGGTAATTACAGATTTCAATATTGAACGCGTAGATAATGAAAAAAGTCAAATTGTGGATTACGGCGATGATACGGTTGATTTCGACCTATTGGTAACCGTGCCTACCAATATGGGAGATGAAATGATTGAGCGATCTGGTATGGGTGATGATCTAAATTATGTTCCTACACACAAAGCAACTTTACAAACTCTGGATAATAAAAATATTTTTGCCATTGGTGATGCTACAAATGTTCCGGCATCAAAGGCCGGTTCGGTTGCACATTTCGAGGCAGAAATATTAACCGACAACATATTGAGATTTATTGACGATAAGCCACTAAAAGAAGAATTTGATGGTCATGCCAATTGTTTTATTGAAACCGGTCATGGAAAGGCATTATTGATCGATTTTAATTATACCACAGAACCGGTAAAAGGAACCTTTCCTTTTCCTGGATTGGGGCCATTGAAACTTTTGGAAGAGAGCAGGATGAATCATATGGGTAAATTGGCGTTTAGATGGATATATTGGAACATGTTACTAAAAGGCATCAGTATTCCATTTGTATCTGCAACAATGAGTAAAAAAGGAAAAGAATTAGAAGTATAAATATTAAACTAAATTTAAAAATCATGGAAAAAACAATAGGATCAAAATCAATTAGTTTTACAGACGATGGATATATGGAAGATGTTTCGCAATGGGATAAGGAAGTTGGAAATGAGATTGCGAAGGAAGAAGGAATTGATATGACAGATTCACATTGGGAAGTAATTACCTATCTTCAAGATCAGTTTAAAAATAGTAAACCACTTTCTATTAGAGGAATTAAAAAAAGTGGCGTTGTAAATATTAAGGAGTTTTACAAATTATTTCCAGCGGGACCTTTAAAAGTATCTACAAGAATAGCGGGTATTCCGAAACCAATGAGTTGTATCTAACAACTATTTAAATTAAAATTATCATGGAAAAAACAAAAGTTAAAAAAATGCTCTTTATATTGTCTAAATCTACTTTAGAAAATGCTTATGCCGCGTTTGTGATGGCTAATGGAGCTCGAATGGAAGGAATCCAAGCAGAAATATTTTTCACGTTCTTTGGATTGGAGGCAATTCAAAAAAAGAAACTAACTGATTTAAGAACAGCAACGGTAGGAAACCCAGCTTTAAACATTCCTACTATGTTAGGAGGTTTACCGGGAATGGAAGCTATCGCCAGTAAAATGATGAAAAGTGAAATGGAAAAATTAGACATGCCACCGGTTGATGAATTTTTGGAAATATTAAGTGATTCCGGATGTAAACTTTGGGCATGTAAATTGGCGGTTGACATGTTCCATATTGAAGAAAAAGACCTGATAGATGATCTAGATGGTATTTTAACTATTGGTGATTTTTATAACAGAGCCAATGAAGACGGAACCCAATTGTTATTTATATAATATTTTAATTGAATTGCATCCCGTAAGGCATTGAAAAAAATTATTTTTATATTGACACAAACAGGGTGTTGAGTCAAGTTTTTATAATAAAATGCCGAAACTAATATTTCGGCTTTTTATTACTCTTTATATCTTTTAATTTCCTGATCATAAAAATCACTGGCCAATTCAATTAGCTCAGCAATTTCATTGGCCAATTCAGCTTCATCACCTTGAATATCGTCCATCCATTCAATTTCGTCATCCACCAAATTGATTATAAATTGAGGGTACTCAGTATGGATAATAAAAATGTCATCTGGATAATCCGAATTGTCTCCTGTTAAAAATTTTGGTAATCCCATATTCTTTAATGTTATTTTGCACGCATTTTACCTAATATTTGGCTATTAAATTTTGTGTCACTTTCTAGTATTCTAAAGAAACCCATGATGTAACTTCTTGCTATTTTAAACGGTTCGTCATCTTCAAATAAAGGTTCCAAATCATTTACAACTTTAAGCAATTCCTCTTTGTTCTGCAAATATTCTTGCCTTACCTTTTGCATTAGTATCGGATTTCTTTTAAACCCTCTGTACAATCTTTCGGTCACATCTGAAATTGGCAACTGCTGACTCTCATTAACCTGAGGAACAAAAGAGTAGCTAGCATTCACTAAACCCGAAAGATCAAAATCATAGGGAATAGGTATGAAATTTTTTTCGACGAATATCAGTTTTTCATTGTGTAAAGCTGCCATTGAAAAATCTACATTCCCTATCATAAATTGAAACATTGAATTACGAGCAGATTCAAGATCATTAAGATTTAATGGGTGAACGGATCTTTTAAATTCCTTCCCATTAAACCTCTTTGCGATCCTTTTAATATCTTCCATTAAGAAACCATTAAGATTTCTTTGTTTTGTCTTATTCCCCTTAATTTCAGTAAAATCAATTTTTACAAACCGCGTTTTAAAATGGTAGGGAGATATAATTTCATACAGTTTATAGCCCATATATTCCTTAACTAAGTAATCATTATAATTTTTACTTGTTGAACAGGGAAGCACTAATTTTAGCTTTTTATTCGATTCAAATAATGTTCCTTTATTTTCATCTTTATTAATTTTAATTTTTATCGGAGGGAGGTAACATTGCGCAAGTCTATAGTGACCTCTTTTTCGCAACTCAATCTGAAGCTTTTCCCATAGTTCATTTTCAGTCTTATAAAAAAGATCAATCTTTAAATAGGTCGAGTCATTGGTCTTTTTTCTAATTTCTAAATTAGAATAGCTCAACCTTAATGAAAGTGGTTCTTGATTCACAAATAGTTTTGGTGTTTTTTTTGATTGGATTTGAAGACTATCATTCTGTGAACTAATATTACCTATCAAGATAAAAAACAACAAATATGGTAAAGCTTTTTTCATGACTGTTAAAAGGTTGGTTTAGTAAATATACAAAAGCTATTATTAATAGTTAATTTCTTAGGTTTTTGTAGACAATGGTTGTTATTTTAAAGTTTATTTTCCGTTAAAAATATATTATTCGTACCTTGAAAGCAGTTAAATACATGTTATATTTAATTGATTTTCGATGTAAGCGAATCAATATAAATCTGAAGTACGACCATGTTCACATTATATTTACAAAATAAGCAAATAAATAGTTTTAATTAATTTTTTAATTACATTAATTAACTCGAAATACACCTTCAATTAATGACAACAATTCAATCTAAATCAAGCTTATGAAAATCAAGTTAAATCAGTTAAATACATTTTTATTTTTCACTCTTATACTCTCAATTTCCAACATAGGTTTTACACAAGAAGCAAATCGTGAATTCTATCAAATAAAAATATATTCCTTTGATACCGATGATCAAATTGCAAATACAGAAAATTATCTTAAAGAAGCTTACCTGCCTGCAATAAAAAGGCTAGGGATAAGTAATGTAGGAGTTTTTAAACCAAGAACTGACTCCATTAAAAAAATCTATGTATTGATTCCGTTTTCCTCATTAGAGCAATTCGAAGGGCTAGAAAACAAAGTTGAAAGTGATAAAACATATTTAAAAAATGGTTCTGATTATATCATGGGCTCGCATGAAAAACCCAATTTTCAAAGAATCGAATCCATAATATTAAAGGCTTTTATAGATATGCCCAAAATGAAAGCTTCTTCATTAAAAGGTAATCGAAAGGATAGGGTATATGAATTGAGAAGCTATGAATCTCCTACTGTAGCATACTATCGGAACAAAGTTGATATGTTTAATGCTGGTGGTGAGGTAAAGCTTTTTAATCGCTTAGAGTTCAATGCTGTTTTTTATGGAGAAGTTATATCAGGATCTAAAATGCCAAATTTAATGTATATGACCACTTTTACAGATCAGGAGAGCAGGGATGCTCATTGGAAGGAGTTTGTTGATTCCCCTGAATGGAAAAAATTGGCTCCTATGAGTAAATATGCCAATAATGTTTCTCATATAGATAAATATTTCTTATACCCAACAGAATATTCTGATTATTAATGAATACAATGTCTATTGAAATTAATTCGAATTTATTACATACTGACCTATGTTGCCAGAAAAAATTAAACAAACCATTCTAGATGAGATATCCAAAACTGAGGAATCCATTGAAGAATATAAGGAAGTAACAAAACCTATAGCTCCAGATGTTGCGATTGGACGTATATCTCGTATGGATGCTATCAACAATAAAAGTGTTGCTGAGGCAGGTTTAAGACAAGCACAAATTAAATTAAAAAATTTGTATCAAGTTTTATCTCAAATAGGTCATAAAGGTTTTGGCATTTGTCTTAAATGTAATCAACCCATACCTTTAGGGAGAATATTAATCAGACCTCAAAGTCTATTATGTGTTTATTGTGCAGAATAACCTCTCAAATATCTGCCCACTTTGTTCTAACCAAGGTGATGTTTTTTATGAAAAAAATAATCTACGGTATTACAAATGCCCTGTTTGTGATGGGATTTATATGGACAATCAATTGTGGCCAAATAAAGAAGCAGAAAAATTACGCTACCAAACTCATAATAATGATGTTAATGACAAAGGATATCAACAGTTTGTCTCCCCAATCACTTCCGCTATATTAATTAATTTTTCTACGAGTGACATAGGTCTTGATTTCGGTGCAGGAACGGGGCCGGTGATCTCCAAAATTCTAAATGACAATAATTATAATATCAAACAATACGATCCTTATTTTCATAATAAACCCAAATTATTGATGGAAAAATACAACTTTATTGCCTGTTGTGAAGTTATAGAACACTTTTACAATCCTCTAAAGGAATTTCAGTTGTTAAAAAAAATGCTATTCCCTAATGGTAAACTTTATTGTATGACTGATATTTTTAATAAAAGTATAGATTTTAATCAATGGTACTATAAAAATGACCCTACTCATGTTTTTATTTATCAGCAAAAAACATTTGAATGGATCAAGAAGGAGTTTAGATTTACCAAAGTAGAAATTGAGGGTAGATTGATAACCTTTACGCATTGATTTTTAGTGTAATTTTAAATCGAAACTAAAATATCTAAATACTAAATTAATGGGAATTGAACTTTATGGAAAAAAAATAAAACTCTTAAATACTTTATTAAGTGATATTGATAAAATTATTGAATTCGAAAATTCAAATGAACACTTTATTTGCCTCTATCCAAAAGAAAAACATATAGATCTTTTAAGTGATAAAAACTGTTTACACTTATCAATAATTCGAAAAGACAATAATAAACTTGCTGGTCATATCATTTTATTTGGTTTGAATAATAATAAAAGCCTTGAATTCAGACGTATTACAATTAATCAAAAGGGATTTGGATTTGGCAGAGAGGCTTTAAAGTTAATAAAAAAATTATGTTTTGAACATCTTGAATTTCACAGATTGTGGTTAGATGTTTACGACGATAATATTAGAGCCATAAAACTATATGAGTCAGAAGGTTTTGTTCAAGAAGGGCTTTTAAGAGATAATACTAAAATTGAAAATGCATATCGTTCTCAAAGAATTTATTCAATATTAGAAGATGAGTATTTTAAGTTATAATAAATTTAAAATAAAATAGATATACTAATAAAAATGTTTTACATTTGCCCCTTATATTATAATTACAAAAATGAAAAAAGGTACAGTAAAATTTTTTAATGATTCCAAAGGATTTGGTTTCATTACCGAAGAAGGTTCAAACAATGAATACTTCGTGCATGTTTCTGGTTTAATAGACGAGATTCAAGAAAATGACTCAGTAGAGTTTGAATTAAAAGAAGGTAAAAAAGGTTTAAATGCAGTAGATGTTAAAGTTCTTTAATATTTACACATATAATTTTTTATTTAGGAACCTATCGTAATGATAGGTTTTTTTTTGCAATAAATTCACTCACCTCACACGTAATATTCTAATTATTAGATTGAAAAGATTCAAAATTTACATTCTTAATACTTGTAAATTCACACTATTTTTTAATCAGATATAGTTTTAAAATATCAAAACAAGACATTTATCATATTTTATTAAAGTCTATCATTGTAATTTTGTCGCTATTTTTAATGCAATTCTATCACTTTGCGTTAAAGTAGGATTGAATCAATAAAATACTTAAATACTTAAAATATGAAAAATAAGCACTCATTCCATATCCCGGTCATGGGACTTGGATTTACGGTTGATACACCACTTAAAGTGTCTCAATTCGGAATTGATTCTGTGATTTCAATTGTTGATGACATTCTTCTTGAAAATATGAGAAAGATGTATTGTAATAAATTCAAGATTCCATATAATGAAATTACAGACAAAATCGAAGACTTCAGAGCAAAAAGAATTACATCTTATCTGAATTTAATCAATGATTTGGCTGAAAAGAAATTTAATGAATTCAAACATTCCATCATTGAAAAAGGAAATGAAATTAAGGAATATCTTAATAAATTACCAGATAATTCATCATTGAAACAAGAGTTTGATAAGATAAAAAACAATAATTTTAATTTGAAAGAAATTAAAAATTGGATTAATGAAAACTTTTCAATGGGTAGTATTGATGTTAACATCATGACCAAACTGGATAAGGAGAACTATTTTAAAGGTGAAAAACTACCCTCAGAATATAATGATGCCCATGCAGCTTTAAGAGGATTTGCAAACAGTGATTTGGAGTCTTCTATTATTCTTTCTGCCGGAATGAATCCTAGACTATACAGTTATATCGAACAATTCGATGATTTTTTTCCAAATGAAGAAGGTAAGATCAAAAAGAAAATTGTTTTAAAAGTTAGTGATTATCGATCTGCACTTATTCAGGGCAAATTTTTGGCAAAAAAAGGCCTTTGGGTTTCGGAATTCAGAATTGAATCTGGTTTGAATTGTGGAGGTCATGCTTTTGCTACCGATGGGTATTTAATGGGCCCCATCTTAACTGAATTTAAAGAAAATAAAGATGAATTAATTCGATCTGTTTATGATGTATTGGTTCCCGCCCTTGAAAGTAAAGACAAAACGCTTCCCAATTCAATTTTACCCTTAACTATTACTGCCCAAGGAGGTGTGGGAACATCTGATGAGCATGAATTTTTGTTAGATCATTATAAGGTTGATTCTGTAGGTTGGGGTACACCATTTCTATTGGTTCCTGAAGCAACTACAGTTGATGACAAAACATTAAACACACTATTAGAGGCCAAGGAAGAAGATTTATATCTGAGTGATATTTCACCATTGGGAGTGCCCTTTAACAATGTGAGAGGCAATACAAAGGATATTGAAAAGATGAATTTGGCGATTCAAGGAAGACCCGGAAGTTCTTGTCCTGAAGGGTTTTTATCTTCGAATAGAGAGTTTACGGAAAAAAGCATTTGTACGGCTTCCAGACAGTACCAAAGAAAAAAAGTTAAAGAACTTAAGAGCGAAAATCTTGAAACAGAACAATACAATTCTAAACTTGAGAAAATTATTGTAAAATCCTGTTTATGTGTTGGTTTATCTGCATCGGCATTAACCGTTAATAAAATCAAGCATAAAAATTCCGATAAAGTTTCTGTATGTCCTGGTCCAAATATGGCCTATTTTTCAAAAATATCAAGTTTGAGACAAATGACGGATCATATTTATGGTAGAGCTAATGTGATTGTGAGAAATGACAGACCAAATATGTTTATCAAGGAACTTCATCTATATTTAGATTACTTAAACACTAAAATAAATGAAGCTAAAGAAACAATGACTAAAAAACAAGAAAAGTATTTATTTGCTTTTTCGAAAAATTTAGGGGACGGCATTAACTATTATCACAATATGTTTAGCAATGTTAAAGATAAGTTCGAAGATAACAAATCAGTAATTATCGATGATTTGATGGCGAGTAAGGAGTCTTTACAGCAAATGCATTTTAGAATTGAAGATTTATCTTGTCAATTGGTTGCAGTAAAATAATAAATTTTTAACAACTAATAATAGTAAGCCCGATGAATATTTTATTTCATTGGGCTTAATATTATATCATTCTTCCATCTTATGGCTATATTATTTTTTTCACTTCCTCATACATGGCCTGGCCAACCCCATGACCATATAAATCAATTGAGAAACTAAATTCGCTATTTTTATAATTATCGAAAGCCTGAAGCATTTTTTGCTGATCACTTCCAACCAATACCGCAAAATCATTTTCTACAAGTTCCACCCATTCGGTTTCTTCTCTTGCAATAATGCAATGCTTTTTATTAAAAAATGCTTCTTTTTGCAAACCACCGCTATCTGTTACAACCATTAAACAATTTTTTAGCAATTCCAACATATCGAAATAACTAGCAGGAGGAATCAGTAAGATATTATACTTCAACAAGTGTTTTTCCAATATTTTTTTCGTTCTGGGATGTAAAGGAAGTACGACCTTAGTTTGTTTAGATATAGATTCTAAGCCTTCAAAAATAGATTTTAACGATGCCAAATTATCGGTGTTTTCCTGACGGTGAATAGTTGCCAAGACAAAGTCATTGTTTTTAATACCTAACCGTTGCATTATAGAAGATTTATTCTCCGATTTCAAACTATAAAAATCCACAGCGTCCTTCATAATATCTCCACACTTCACAACATTAATATCCAATTTATCGAATCCTTCTTTTTTTAAATTTTCAATGGCCACATTCGTTGGGCACAACAACAAATCGGATATTCTATCGGTCAATATTCGATTAATTTCCTCAGGCATTTGCATATTATGACTTCGTAAACCTGCTTCTATATGAACCACTTTAATATTTAATTTTCTTGCTGCCATCGCCCCGGCAAAAGTTGAATTGGTATCGCCATAAACTATAACTATATCAGGTTTTTCAACCAACAACACTTTTTCAATTTCCTCCAACATTTGCCCTGTCATTGCACCATGATTCAATCCATTAATATCAAGATTGTATCTTGGTTGAGGAATCTCCATTTCCGTGAAAAACACCTCACTCATATTGGCATCAAAATGCTGACCTGTATGAATAATAATTTCTTCAATACCATCATTTTCAGCAATAATTCGACTTAAAACTGCTGCTTTCACAAATTGAGGCCGAGCACCCAAAATTGTTATAATTTTTTTCATATTCATGCGGAACTTATTTCAGTATCTTTTAGTTTAATTAATCGCATCCATCCACTTATTTCTCTATCCTGTTAAGAATTCTCATTCAAAGCAGACAAGACATCAGCCTTTTATCGTTTTTTCAATCACTTCTGCCAATTGCTTTGTTAGATTCTTTCGGTGGTACTGATCTACGTTCTTTGAATCGATGTATAGTTTTTTGTTTTTATATTTTTCATAAAATTCAAGAACAACATTTTTCATTCTCATCTCATCATCAAAGGCAACAACCTCACCAGAGTTGGTTTTTGAAATTATTTCAGCCAAGTCTCCATCAATAGGAGCTATAGCTAAAATAGGACGTTTCGCTCTTAAATATTCAAATATTTTTCCAGTAATAATACCCTTGGAGCTCGGAACATCATTTACAGCTAGCAATAAAATCTGAGAGGTACTTTGATATTGTAAAACTTCACCATGAATCATATAATCAGTAAAGGTCACATGTTTTTCTAGTCCATTTGATTGAATATCATTTAAAACTTCTTGAGCTACCTTTCCAATCAAATTAATCTGCAAATCAGTTTTAAAATCTGAGTCTTCATTCATTAAATCTGCTAAAACCTTCCATAATTTTTTCGGATTTCTATCAGCATTCATCATACCAATATGGGTAATTGTAAACCATTTATCCAAAGCCTGAGTTACTATAGAGCGTTCATTGTCAAAACCATTTGTAATTACATGAATATTCTCATTAAATATCTTGAATTTTTCCTTCATTGTTTTGCCCACTACCAAAATAGCATCTGCATTTTTCAGTACTTTTTGCTCAAGCTCCAGATGTTTATTGAAAGCTTTTTGAGTCAACGGAAGTTGATGAAAATAATCTATTTCAGTCCAAGGATCCCTAAAATCTGCAATCCATTTTATTGAAGATAGTTTTTGTAATTCCAAACCAATCAAATGTAAACTATGTGGAGGCCCTGTTGTAATAATAGCATCAAATTCCGACTTTTGTAAAAACTTAGATAAAAATTTAACAGAAGGTTTTATCCAATATTTCCTTGAGTCAGGTATAAAATAATTGGCTCTGACATATTGTATTACTTTCCCCAATATATTTGGATTTGGATCTAAAAAACCTGCACTTGTTTGTTTCTTTTTACCCATTAAATTGTTGGGTTCCCAAATAGGATGCTTTATAATGTCAATGTTTTTAGGGATTTCATTCTTTAAAGATTCATCTTGAATAGCATAATTAGGTTTATCTACTGTATAAACTATAGGAGTAATGTCAAAATCCTGTAAATATTTTACAAATTTCAACCATCGTTGCACCCCACTTCCACCAGCAGGTGGCCAATAATATGTTATAATTAAAACCTTCAATTAAATAATAAATATTAAAACTCGTAAACTATTATAATTCATCGTATAAAGTAATCAAATTTTTTGATACTTTTTCCCAACAAAATTCTTCTTCAATAAATTGTTTTCCATTTTGCCCTAAGGAGGATCTAAGATCTTCATCTTCATATAACTTTAATATTTTATCAGCGAAATCATCAATGTTTCTTTCTTGATGCACCAAACCACTCTTTGTTTTTTTAATCAAGTTTTTCTGAGCAATAGCATCACTTACCAATACGGGCTTTCCCAAACTCATATACTGAAATATTTTATTGGCGTAAGCCACATCATGTTGTATATTTCTAATCAACGGAGAAATACATATTGAACTCGACAAAATATATGAGGGAAATAAACTCACATTCTGCCATCCTTCAAAATCCACCTGATCCTTAATATTTAACTCAATTGTTTTTTGTTTTAACATATGATCGGTTGAGTTTTTTCCAACAATTACCAATTTAAGATTCTTAATCTGAAGTTTCAATTTTGGAACAGCTTCAATAGCTGTCATCAACCCCCTTCTTAAACCTGTATCTCCTAGATACAAAATAACAAATTGATTTTTATATTTTTCCTGAATACCATTATCAATTACAGCATTCATATAAAAAGACTGACGAACGGTATTAGGAACCAAAGCAATTTTATCTTTGCTAATTTTGGTTCTTTCTACAACTTCAGTGATAAACTCATTCGAAACACTAATTACTTTATTTGCCTTTTTGATGAACTCCTCTTCCTTTTTTTTCCATTTCCTTGGAGAAATAAGTTGTTTACCCGGAAATTTTTGAAGATGAGGATAGGTTTTTATAATTTCGGGCATATTGTCATGTAAATCCAATACCAAAGGTAAATGTAGTTTTTTGTTGGCTTTAAAAACTGCATCTGCTATTCGTACATCATGAACATGAATAGATTCAATTTTATTTTTTCTTAAAAAATGGTTTATTTTCTTCTTCATTAAGAAAGAATAAAGTGGTATTGAATAAACCAAGGCAGATAATTTATATTCAAATTGATTTGAAGAATACCGACATACAGTGATACCATGAATTTCTTCAAGATCAGTTTCCTTATGGTATTTTAAACAAAATAAAAAGACCTGATGATTATTTTCTATCAAAGCAATAGCTTCATTTTCTACCCTGGGATCAGGCGGAAAAGTTTTATCCAATATCATTCCTATTCGCATAATTATCTTTCGGCGTAAACAGCGTAATAACGGGGTGTATATTTTCTAAGTATAGGTCGAAAACCAATTTTATGAATGGGGCTGGTCCATTTTTGGCTATCTTTTATTTTCCATCCTGATTTTTCTAATAACCAGTTAAATTGCCAATCTTCGAATTCATGATAATGCCTGTCCCAGGTATCCGTTTTAGATTGATAAGCACTAGCGAACCATAACTTTAAAGGAATTGATGTTATTAGTTTTGTCGAATTAATTTGCCTCAAAACATTAAAAGGTGCCAGTAAATGTTCAAAAATTTCAAATGCTGTAATAGCATCTACCTCATATTTTTTAACCACTTCAGGTAATAAATCAAGGTCTTCTCCATTTGTATTGTAAACAGTATAACCATGATTTTTCATAATTTCACTAAACGCATTAGGAGTCCCCAAATCTAAAATAGTAGCGGGAGCAGGTAATACTTTTTGTAAAAAATTAAGTGTATAATTATACCTTCTGTTATGATGACTCATTTCCATATTTCCTTTTATCATAAACAAACCAAACCCCAGGAATTAAAATTAATAACAAATATGAAATTAACGCAATTCTATTTCCATTTTTAATAACTGTGGGTTCAAATTTAAACTCAATTGTATGTTTTCCTGAAGGGACTTCAACGGCTCGTAATACATAATTTACCGGGTAAATTTCAATTTTTGACCCATCCAAATAGGCATTCCAACCATCTTTGTAGTATATTTCAGAAAAGACGGCAAATTGCTTCGAACCGGTACTATACTCATATACAATTTCATTTGCCTGATATTTAATTAATTCTATAGTTGCAGTGCTATCAACGACATAATTCTCGGATAAATTACCCATCCATTCTCGTCTGACTATAGCTGTGTTTTTTGTACTCAAACTATCTAAAGCCTTGATTTCCTCATTTGCATTATCCACAATTTTAAGATTGGAAACAAACCATGCATTGCCATTTGAACCGTCATTCAACTGTACAGTGGCTCTATCATCATTATCCGGATAAATAATATACTTGGTGTTCAACATATTCAACACTTCAATATTATTTCTAGCTATCTGAAAGTCAAATAATTCCTGGTATCTCCTAGGTTTCGCAGCATGATAACCCCCTATAGAATTATGGAAAAATGAAGTACTTCCATCATTCATTGGATTCACCATGAAATTTAATACTCTATAATGACTTGTGTCTTTCATTATCGTGGCATCAATATCGGTCATTGCAAAAGGTTGTTCCAATTTTTTGGCCGAAATAAAATCATCACTGTTAACATATCGTTGATCAACATCTATTAAATCTAAAAGGATGAATGCCAATAATACCCCCAAAACTACATTTTTCGATACTTTTTCACTTAAATATAACCACAATACTGCAGTAGGAAATAAAACAAAAAGTAAGGATCTAAAACTATCCTGAATAAAAATTGATTTTCTATCATTAATTATAGCCTCAGAAAATCCTTGAATCATATTCTCATATCCAGCGTCTCTAAAGCTTTCAAAGGCGAACAAACTAGTCCCTGAAACAATAAAAATAAGACATAAAACTCCCAAAATAAAAACAGTCAATTTCAAGGCTGTTAATTTTTCGGCTTTATGGATTTTGTCATCCAGAAATTCTCGAACAGCAAGTATTCCCAAAAGAGGAATTGCTAATTCTGCTATTACTTGAATAGAAGAAATCGCTCTAAATTTATTATATAAGGGCACATAATCTATAAAAAAGTTCGTGAGAAAATCCAAATTTTTACCCCAACTTAATAAAATGGAAAAAATGGTCGCAGCCACCAACCATTTTTTGAGATTTCCTTTAACCAAGAAAATTCCCAAGAGAAATAGAAATATCATTACGGCTCCAATATAAGCCGGAGCGGCAACAATTGTTTGACTTCCCCAATACATCGGTGCATTTTCAGCAAAGCCCAAGGCCTGCTTTCTACCCGTTTTATCCCTTAAAAAATTATAAATATGAGAGTCTTTACCCAAATTCTCATTATTAGATCCACCCATAAATCTCGGAATGAATAAATCGAATGTTTCCAATTTACCATAACTATATTCAGTAATATATTCTTTTGACAATCCCGTAGTTAATTCTTTAGGAGTTCCATCTGCATTGATCGTCAATTCACTTTTACTTCTTGTACTATGATCGGCATATTCCTTGGTGGCTAATAAGCTAGTTGCATTAACACCTACACCCAGTAATACAGCAATAATTAATATTCCAATGATTTTAAAATATTGGGTCAATTCTTTTTTTCGGAAGGCATCAATTAAGTATACAATTCCAAAAATTAAAATCATGAACATCAAATAATAGGTCATTTGCGGATGGCTTGCATTAATTTCTAAAGCCATAGACAAGGCTGTTAGAATAAATCCCAACAAATATTTCTTTCTAAAAACAAGTATTATTCCGGCTAATACCATGGGCATATAAGCAATTGCATGTGCTTTGGCATTATGACCAACGCCAAGAATTATTATAAAATAGGTTGAGAAACCAAAGGCCAAGGATCCTATAATTGCCAGTTTCCAATCAATTTTTAAGGTCAACAGCAAAACAAAAAAACCAAGAAAATACAGAAATAAATAGTCAGCTGGTCTAGGTAAAAATCTTAAAAAACCGTCTATTTTTTTAATATAATCATTCGGATAGTAGGTACTCAATTGATAAGTTGGCATTCCACCAAATGCTCTATTGGTCCAATAAGGTTCTTGATTATGTTCGGCTCTAAATTCTTTAACCTCCTTTGACATTCCTCTAAACTGGGCAATATCGCTTTGAAACAATTTCTTTCCTTCCAAAACCGGTAAAAAGTATAACAATGAGATTATTACAAAGGAAAGAATTGCAATAATAAAGGGTGTTATTTTCTTAAAATTCATAAATAACTGATATTTTGGATTTTATCTAATTATCAAAGTCAATTTAATAAAAAATTAATTTACATTAGGATTATCATAATTTTTATTCAGATATAAATCACTAACTATTCATCAACCTCCTCAAAATCAACATACTCACCAACATCCTTATTACTTTCTTTTGAAGCAATTGGTTTTTTATCAATAATAGTTTCTCCTTCTTTTGAAATATCCTGATTCGGACCTGTCTGCTGATTAAATTTTTTCTCTACATTTTGCATTACTTTTTGTAAAAAAAACGGCATCAAATATTTGCCTACGAATTTCAGCCCGTAATAAATCAACATTATGATTAAAATAGTGTTTAAAACTCCTGTAAATGAAGCTGCTTGCATTTTTTTAAAAATTTATTTTCAAAAGTAACAATTTGCGAGCAACTAAAACGTTTCAAAGTAATAAAATCTACTCTCTGATTCAATTATTTTGTATAAAATGAAGTATTTATTTTTTTATTTGCTCCTCTTATTTTGTGTTAAAATAAGTTTTGCCCAATACACCGAAGTAATTAATTCTAATCGACCTGGATATTCAAATAGTCCTTTTAGTATTGGCACAAAAGTTTATCAAATTGAATCAGGACTATTCTACAAAAATATTAGCAATCAACTATATTACGACAATATAAATGAAGAGTCCGTTGAATTTAATTCTAAGGCCTTTGGATCTGATATAACCTTTAGAACAGGCCAATTTTTCGAAAGGTTAGAGTTAAGTCTGGATATGATTGTACAAAATGAAGATAGAAATTATTCAAAACCTTTAGAATATAGTGATTCAAGTCTGGGATTAAGTAGATTAACTATCGGGGCAAAATATTTAGTATATCAACCTAAATACAAGGACAAGTCAAAAGAAATACGAAGTTGGAAAGCCCGAAATAGTTTTGATAAAAAACGTTTGATTCCTGCGGTTGGAGTCTATGCTGGATTTAATACAAATTTATTGGATGAAATGCATAAAAATCCAGAGGGTATGAGTCCCAAATTTGGAATTTACACCCAAAATGACTTCACAGATAGATTCATTTTTATCATGAATTTTATTGCGGATAAGATGTTCACAAACGAGGCTGAAAATTCGTATATTTTAACTGCCACCTATGCTTTTAGCGAGCACTGGTCTACATTTGCAGAACATCAAGGTTTTTTTAGAAAGAATATTCCAAACGATTACCAGCTTGGTGCTGGTGCTGTATATTTATTAAATAGTAATTTACAAATTGACGCCTCGTTTAGAACCATTCTTGATGAAAGAGATGATTTTACATATATCATTGGAGGCGGAGTATCATGGAGAATAGATCGACATAAAGACAAAATTATTCAAAACAAAACAGATAATAGTGATTCTTCAGCAACTGATAAAAAAGGAATCTTTGGGAGAATTGGAGCTTCAATAGGCGGCTTATTTTCTGGTAAAAAATCTAATAAAGGCCAAGATGATGTTAAGGAAGTAAATGTCAAAAGCCGAGATTTAACCCCACCGGTGAATAAAAAAGCTAATAAAGCTCGTAAAAAGCAAAATAAACAGCAAGTTAAACAACAGAAGAAAATAGAAAAAGCGGAAAGAAAGTCGGACAAAAATCAATAAATTGATTAGTTTTGCCTGATGATTACAGTCAAAGAAATTTCGACAAAAAAGGAACTAAAAAAGTTTGTGAAATTTCCGTTCAAGCTTTATAAAAACAATAAATATTGGGTTCCTCCCATTATTAAAGACGAAGTTGAAAGTTTTGACAAAACAAAAAATCCTGTTTTCCAACATGCAGATGCACGCTTCTTTTTAGCTTTTAAAAATGATAAAATAGTTGGAAGAATTGTTGCCATCATCAATTGGGTAGAAATCAAGGAGCAAAAAATTAAAAAAATGCGCTTTGGTTGGTTTGACTTTATTGATGATATTGAAGTTTCAACAATTTTACTTGATAAGGTTATAGAAATAGGAAAGGAAAATGAATTGGAATTTGTTGAAGGCCCTGTAGGATTTTCCAATTTGGATAAAGTGGGTGTTCTAACCTATGGTTTTGATCATATTGGCACCATGATAACCTGGTATAATCATGCATATTATCCTGAACACTTCAAACAATTAGGTTTTCAAAAATCTCAAAAATTTATAGAAAATCATTTTTTCATTAAAGACGTAAAAATTGAAAAATTCCATCGTTATGCAAAGATTCTTAAAGAAAGGTTCAAACTTAGGGCATTAAATTTTAAATCTACAGATGAAATTCTACGTTACGCAGATGAAATGTTTGCACTGTTCAATTTGTCGTATTCTAAATTATCTTCATTTGTTCCAATGTCTGATGCTCAAATCGATTATTTTAAGAAAAAATATCTTCCTTTTATCAACCCCGAATTTATAAAATTTGTTGTTGATGAAAATGATAGATTGGTTTCATTTTCTATAACAATGCCTTCTTTTTCAAGAGCATTACAAAAATCAAAAGGGAAACTATTTCCTTTTGGAATCGCTCATTTTATACAAGCAAAAAAGAATATTAACGAAGCTATTTTTTATTTGATTGGTGTTGCTCCAGAATATCAGAAAAAAGGGGTAACAGCCATAATTTTTGACGAGTATTTCAAAACTTATGAGAAAATTGGAGTTAAAAAATGTATCCTTACCCCTGAATTAGTAGACAATAAGGATATACATTTGATATGGAGAAATTTTAATCCCATAACCCATAAAAAAAGGTGTACTTACAAGTTAGAAATATAACCATCATTTCCATTAATAATGCAACTTTTCTATAATTCGAAAATATCGGTAAATACTAATAACTTTGTTTTTGATAAAGGTGAAAGTAAACATATTATCCGGGTTTTAAGAAAAAAGGAAAATGATCGACTTTTTATTTCCAACGGATTAGGATATTTATTCATGGCAAAAATCACAAATGCCAATGATAAAAAATGTGCCATTGAAATAATTTCTTTTGAATCAAAAGCCAAAGAATGGAATTACAATTTGCACATCGCCATTGCACCTACGAAGTTAAACGACCGTTTTGAATGGTTTCTTGAAAAGGCCACGGAAATTGGTATTGATGAAATAACCCCAATTATCTGTGAAAATTCAGAACGAAAAGTTGTGAAAAAAGATCGGTTTGAAAAAATATTGATCTCTGCGATGAAGCAATCATTAAAATACCAATTACCCAAATTAAATGAGGCAGTTCAGTTTTCGGAATTTATTAAAAATCATAAAGGTGAATGTAACCTAATAGCACATTGCGAGAATTTAGATAAAAAATCCTTAAAGTCACAAGTTGAAAGCTCACAGGCTATAACGGTTATAATAGGTCCGGAAGGTGATTTTTCATCAAAAGAAATTGTCCATGCCTTGGAACATAATTTTATTCCTTTATCTTTGGGAAAAAGTAGGCTACGTACTGAAACGGCAGGTGTTGTTGTGTGCAATTCCATTTCCTTGATAAAAAATGAAATGTGAAAAAGGCCTTTTTAATTTACCTTAAGTGATAAAATTAAATTTTCGAATTAATAAATATAGAGCTGTATTGCTATCAATATTTTTAATCTTATTTTATAATCTTTCAGCCCAACAAATTGCAATCTTAAAGTACGATGGTGGTGGTGATTGGTATTCAAACCCTACTGCCCTACCAAATTTAATAAACTTCTGTAATGAAAATATCAATACAAGAATTGATAACAATATTCAAACAGTTGATGTTGATAGCCATGAAATTTTAAATTATCCAATAGTTTTTTTAACCGGTCATGGAAATGTTTTCTTTTCGGAAAATGCAGCTCAGAACTTAAGAGAATACTTACTTTCTGGCGGATTTTTGCATATTTCAGATAATTATGGCTTGGATAAATATATCAGAAAAGAAATGACTAAAGTTTTTCCTGAATTGGAATTTCAAGAAATACCTAGTGATCATTTAATATATCAGCAACATTATGAATTTGATATGCTGCCTAAAATTCATGAACACAATAATAAGCCTCCACAAGGATTTGGTATTTTTTATAACGGGAGATTGGTATGTTTTTATGACTATGAAAGTGATTTAAGTGATGGCTGGGAAGATGAACAAATACATAATGATCCATATGATGTGAGAATAATGGCTTTGCAAATGGGAGCCAATATAGTTGAATATGCCTTTAAAAATTAACAATATATAATGATTCAGGAATTAGATAATATCCAATTAAATTTTAGCTCGGATAATTTATGGGCTGTTAATATAACTTTGGCCGTCATTATGTTTGGTGTAGCATTAGATATTAAAATATCCGATTTTAAGAATCTATTAAATTCACCTAAGGCGGTAATTGTAGGGATTATTTCGCAATTTTTGTTAATTCCCTTAGTTACTTTTTTATTGGTTATTATTATAAGTCCAAAACCAAGTATCGCATTAGGAATGATGATGGTAGCGGCTTGTCCCGGAGGAAATGTTTCAAATTTTATGTCGAAAATGGCTGGTGGAAACACCGCCCTTTCTGTCAGTTTAACTGCCTTTGCATCAATAGCGGCACTCATAATGACACCACTAAACCTATCCATTTGGGCAAATTTTTATGAACCAACTGCTCAAATTTTAAAAACTGTTTCTTTGAACCCGTTTAAAGTTGCGGAAATTGTATTGTTAATTCTAGGTATTCCTTTGATTCTTGGAATGTTGGTCAAACATTTTTATTCTGATTTTGCTATTAAATTTGGTAAAATTTTGAAACCACTATCTATACTAATATTTTTGGCATTTATTGTCGTTGCTTTTTCCAATAATTTGGACATATTTACCTCCTATATTCACCATGTTATTTTCCTAGTAATTCTTCATAATGCAGTTTTATTTGCCACCGGATTCTATTTTGCAAAATTGAATAAACTGAATCGGAATGATCAAAAAACGTTGAGTATTGAAACGGGTATACAAAACGCTGGTTTGGGATTGATGTTGGTTTTTACATTTTTTCAAGGCCTGGGAGGAATGGCTTTGATAGTAGCATTTTGGGCCATCTGGGATATCCTTTCGGGTATAATAGTTGCCTATTTCTGGTCAAGAAAAATGCCTAAAACTGTAATTTCATGACAAGAAAAAGGATTTGGTATTATTTTGTAAAATACTATATACGGACTGGTTTTTTATTTTATTTTAAGAATATTCGTATTGTTGGTGCAGAAAATATTCCTGATCAAAAGGCCATATTATTTGTTGCCAATCACCAAAATGCTTTATTAGATCCCTTATTGATTGGTGCCACAAACAAACGAATTCTTCATTTCCTTACTCAGGCTCAGGTATTTAAAAAATCGTTTGTGAATAACATATTGGTATATATCAATATGTTGCCTGTATATAGAATACGAGATGGCTATGACACATTATCTAAAAATGAAGAAACTTTTAAAAAATGCTATGACATTTTAGATAAGAAAGAAACTCTTCTGATTTTTGCTGAAGGAAGCCACAGTTTACAAAGAAGGGTACGGGTTTTGAGTAAAGGATTCACCAGAATTGCCTTTGGAGCTGTTGAACACAATCCAAAAAATGAAATTGATATCATTCCTATTGGATATAATTATAGTGATGCGAAAAAATATGGTAGCAAAGCAAGTGTTTATTATGGTAAACCGATTTCCGTAAATCACTATTGGGATAATTTTGATAAAACTGAATCTGTAATCAAATTAAAAAAGGAAGTAAGTGACCAATTAAAAACACTTACCACTCACATAGAAGATAAAAACAGTCATGATGAAATTGTAAAGAGTTTCGATAATGACGAATTCTTGTATCCTGAAAAAGTAAATAAGAAACTAGAAAATTTAGATTTATTATCACCTAAAAATCCTAAGAAAAGGAATAAATTTTTAAACCCAATCCGTTTATTAGTATTCATAAATAGTATTTTTCCCATATTCATTTGGAAAAAAGTATCACCAAAAATCAAAGAAGAGGAATATATTTCAACATTTAGGTTTGCAGTAGGGATTATTGCTTTTCCAATCTTTTACTTATTACAAACGGGAATTTTAGCTTATTTACTGAGTATTCAAACTGCGTCGATCTATTTTATCTTCAGTTTTTTATTAGTTTTTTTATTAGTAAAAACAGAAATTACTTAATCAATAATTGCCTCTTGTACCAATCGTTGCACTTCTGTACGAATATTTCCCTCACCCAATTTATTATTTTCTCTGGTAGGGTAAACTCGATTTGACAAAAACACATAAACTATTTCTGTTTCAGGATCTACAAAAGTATAGGTACCGGTATAACCGCTATGTCCAAAACTTTTAAATGAAGTACATCCACAGGTAGCCTGAGAAATAGTGTCCAATTGAGGTTTGTCAAATGCCAATCCTCTTCTTACTCCTTCAGCCTCATAATGTCGAAAATTAAATTTTTCAAGTGTTTCGCGTTTTAAATAACTTTTTCCTCCATAGTAACCATTTTGCAAATACATTTGCATGATCTTAGCCACATCATTGGAGTTTGAGAAAAGTCCTGCATTTCCACTTACGCCTCCAAACATAGCTGCACCTTCATCATGAACATATCCATGTAATAATTGATGCCTGAAAAAATCATCATCCTCTGTGGGAACAATTCTCGATTTATGGAATTTATTTAAGGGTTTATAAGTCAAAGTAGTTGCCCCCAATGGTCCATAAAAATACTTATTACTCAACTGATCAAGAGGTTCTTTATATTCCTTTTCCAAATAGTCTTTAAACAAATAAAACGGTAAACCACTATACTTATAAGCCAACTCTTCTCTTTGCGGAGTTTCGGCAATCAATTTAAAAATAGTATCCAGATAATCATTTCTCAAATACAGCTCATTTGCCACTTGAATGCTAAATTCCTTTGATTTTTTTGTTCTAAAATATTTAGGCATGGGTTCATTATCTTCACCTTCAACCATGGTATCATAATAAGAAATATAAGGTTTGATTTTTGCAAAATGCGAAAGAGCCTCCTTTACAGTTATGGTATCTTTATTGCTTTCCCTTAAAACTGGCATCAATTCACCCAGCGTTGATTCTAAATTAAATTTACCCTCTTCTTCAGCTTTCATAATCATAGGTAATCCTCCTAAAATTTTTGTAACAGAAGCCAAATCATAAATACTTTGATTGTTCACTTTTTTAATCGAATCATAAGTGTAATAACCAAAACTTTTTCGATAAATAATTTTTCCATAACGAGCCACCAGGACCTGTAAACCAGGAGCCATAGAAGAATCTATTACAACTTTTGCAATTGAATCAATGCGAGCCAATTTTTGACTATCCATTCCTACATCCTCTGGAATTGAATAACCCAATCTTTTACTATTCGAAACCTGTAAACCAAAGCCCAAATCAAAATCCTCTTTAATACTTACTGGTAATTTCCCCTTTATATCGAGAGCTCCAAAAATCATTTGTGCCGATACATCTTGTGCCAAGGGAGTATTTTGATAGGATATAACAATAGCATCAATATTTGTAAAGGACTTTATTTTAAGCAAACTATATGGGCTCGCAAAAACATCAAGAATAACTTTATGTTTCCTTGATACCGCTTGCAACAATGTCAATTCTTTATCAGTCATCTTATAATTAGCATAGGCACCTAATGAAGTATGAAAGCCCAAAACAACCGTTTGATAATTTTTTATTTTTTGCAATAATCCATCAAGTTTATCGGCATAAATAACATCCACTTTGGTATAATCATTCAACCTGTCAATAAAAGTTGTATTATCATTCTTCCCCAATTTCACATATGCAATTCTATTATTATCCAAATCTTTAATTGGTAATAGGTTATTTTTATTTTGAACTAGAGTAACTGAGTTTTCTACCAATCTACTATTTAAAATTTCATCATTTATTGTATTTATATCTTCATTAATATTATTCAAATCTACGGGTTCATAATTATTCAATCCGACCCAATATTTTGCTTTTAATATTTTAATTACAGATTCATCCAATCGAGCCAATGATAAATTCTTATTCTTTAATGATCTTTTAATTTCTTTAATCGCAGCTGGAACATTTTCTGGATATAATAAAATGTCATTCCCAGCTAAAAATGCGTTTAAATCAATTTCACCTGGTTTGGCAAAATTAGATGCACCCTTCATATTCAACGCATCCGTAAAAATGAGTCCTTTATAATTCATTTTTTCCTTTGCAATCCTAGTTACCACATCAAAAGAAAGCGAGGTTGGTAATTCAATATTAGATTCTAAGCTTGGAATACTTAAATGGGCAGTCATGATGCTGCCTAAACCAGCTTCAAATAGCCTATAGTATGGATATAATTCTACAGAATCAATTCTTCCTGCAGAAAACTTAATTGTTGGTAAAGTCCTGTGCGAATCTTGAGAAGTATCACCATGACCTGGAAAATGTTTGGCACAGGCTATCACATTTTTACTTTGCATACCTTTGGTGAATGCCAAAGATTTATTAGTCACGTTAATTTTACTTTCACCATATGAACGGTTGCCAATCACCGGATTATTGGGATTTGTATTGATATCCACAACAGGTGCAAAATTAACATGAATTCCAACCCTTTTAACCTGTTGACCTATCCGTTGTCCCAAATCATATATCAAATTGTCATCTCTAATTGCGCCAAGTGCCATATTATATGGAAATCCAACTGTTTTTTTAAGACGCATGTCCAACCCCCACTCTCCGTCAATAGCAATTAACAAAGGGACATCAGACATATTCTGGTATTTATTTATCAAAGTTGCATGTCCTACAGCCGTACCTTGCATAAATACCAAATTTCCCAATTTATGTTTTGTAATCAAGTTTTCAATAAAATCTGTATGTAATTTGTCTTTGTTTGAAAATGCCGCTACCATAAACAACTGACCAATTTTTTGGTCGAGATCCATACTTTTCATAATACTATCAACCCATTTTATTTGGGCAATACTATCATTGGTTTGGAGAGGGTCAATTTGTGCAAAGCTTTGAAAAACAAAAGAAACAGTAAGGATCAATAATAATTTTTTCATGAAGGAAATTTAGAAGGTATAAGTGCAATTTGGGGTCATTAGAAATATTTTTTATGCCAACTTGCATCTGCAGTTACTTCCCATGATTTCTCTAATTCTTTTTTGGTATTTATCATGTTATTAAAAACTATGGTTTTATTATCAATTTTCTGCTCATTGACAAATTTCTGAAAATCAAATAACGATACAACATTAATATGATCACCATCCTTAAACGCTGTTTTCATTTTATTGAATAAATCTACTTGATACTTACTTTCGAATTGCTTAAAAATATGAGTTGAGGCATCAATAGAACATCCTGAAACTCCATTATATGATTCATCCACCGCCAAAACAATAAATTGGTTGTATTTAATCTGATAAGAAGCCCTCAAATCATCACCATGTCTTTTCCAGCTTGAAACAAATTTTTCTAATTCTTCCTTAATTTCATGAACTTCTACTTCTGAAAATTCCCTGTTTGATTGGTAAATCCAGATTTTCGAGGAGTCCGCTAAACTTTTAAAATCTACTAGCATCTATACTTTATTGTTAAATTTATTTCTCAAATCCTCAAGTGTATTAATTTGTTTTTTTGATTTTGTTTTGTTTTTAATCTCAGTAAGTACTTTTTTTGTGTACAATGGAAAATCAGCATTTTGAATCCAACTATAATAACCAGGATTTTCCCTAAGAACGTCTGTAACTTTTCTACCTTTATATTTTCCAAAAGAGAACATTTCTATATCATCTTCGTCATAAAGAATAAACCCAGCAAAATCTGCTCTTTTCTTATGTGATGAAAATTCACTTAAAAATTCCACATTATTTCCAATATCCTTATATTTTTCAATTTGAGCTTCTAAAATTTCATAGGTTGCCATAGTATCTGCCTCAGCTGAATGCGCATTTTCAAGATCCTTATCACAATAAAATTTATATCCTGCACCCAGAGTTCGCTGTTCCTTTTTATGAAAAATTACCTGAACGTCAATAGCCAGTCTATCCTTCATGTCAAAATTCACATTTGCCCTCAACATTTCTTCGGCTAATAGTGGAATATCAAATCTATTTGAATTAAAACCAGCCAAATCACAACCTTCGATCATCTGACTAACTTTGGGTGCCAATTCACTAAATAAAGGTTCGGTTACAACTTTTTCATTGGTTATACCATGAATATCAGAAGCTTCTTTAGAAATTTCTATTTCAGGGTTTACCAACCAGGTTTTACTTTCTTTATTTCCATTTGGGTAAATTTTTAAAATAGAAATTTCAACAATTCGATCACTTGATATTCGAATTCCAGTAGTTTCCAGATCAAAGAATGCTATGGGTTTCTTAAGACTTAAATTCATTAATTTTTATTGAATTACATACAAATTTTCACTCTATAAAGTTACAATTTATATTTGCTTATAAAACTCATATCAACTTTTTTTATTAAGTCAAATTCAGGGTGATAATGAAACCAAGGGTTAGAATTACCCCCTTGCCAATATCCAAAAATCGCTTGATTATCGTGAATTATAGAAAACCAATTGGTGCTCAATGATTAAAAGCTTGCATTCACATCCCAAGCTTCTAAATAATCGGCTACTTTTTTGATAAACATACCTCCAAGTGCCCCATTAACAACTCTATGGTCATAGGAATGAGAGATAATCATTTTATGACGAATTCCAATAAAGTCACCTTCTGAAGTTTCAATTACCGATGGCATTTTTCTTATGGCTCCCAAAGCCAGAATCGCTACTTGAGGCTGGTTGATAATAGGCGTACCCATAATACTTCCAAAGGAACCAACATTGGTAACCGTATAAGTACCTCCCTGAATATCATCAGGATTCAATTCACCGGTTCTTGCCCTTCTTGCAAGATCATTAACAGTTTTAGTCATCCCTACCAAACTTAACAAATCAGCCTTTTTAATAACAGGAACTATTAAATTTCCATCTGCCAATGCAGCTGCCATTCCCAAATTGATATCTTTTCGTTTGATTATTTTATCACCATCCACAGAAATATTAATCATTGGAAAATCTTTCAAAGCCTTTGCAATGGCTTCCATAAAGATTGGCGTAAATGTGATCTTCTCGCTTTCACGCTTATAAAATGCATCCTTAATTCGATTTCTCCAATTAACAATATTGGTGACATCAACTTCTATAAAACTCTGGACGTGTGCAGATGTTTGAACAGAATTAATCATATATTTGGCAACCAACTTACCCATTCTGGTCATTTCAATGATTTCATCCTGACCACTCACTGATACAGGAACTTGCTCTACTTTTGGAGCTGCTATTGAAGTTTTTGAAACAAGTTCTACCGTTTGTTCAACCTTGCCAGTTACTCCTTTGTTTTTTATATAAGTTAAAATGTCATTTTTAGTAACTCTTTGGTCTTTTCCAGAACCTAAAATTGATTCAAGCTCTGCTATAGAAATATCCTCTTTTTTAGCAATATTTTTTACCAAGGGAGAATAAAATTTTCCAGATGGAGAACTCAAATTATTCATCATTTCTATGACCTTGTCTGATTCTTTTTTAACTGATTCAACTGTTGGAATTTGCAAGGTTTCATCTTGAGTCACATCTTTTTCAATAATTTGATCACTTTCTAGGGGTTCATTGGTTTCAATAATTGCAATGGTTTCTCCAACTTTTATAATGTCATCAACCTGAAATAAAATTTCTTTCAAAACACCTTCAACTTCACTTGGAACTTCACTATCTACTTTATCAGTAGCAATTTCCACAATAGCCTCATCTAATTCAACGGTATCACCAATTTGTTTCAGCCAAGAAATTATGGTTGCTTCTGCAACACTTTCACCCATTTTTGGTAATTTCAATTCGAATTTTGACATTTTCTTGAAGATTTTAGGAATGCAAATTTATGAAAATATTTATAGAAATTGATCGACGAAAAAAGTATTTAAATATTGGTACCTATCTATTAAAAACTACCCAATATGTAGAAATATTTTAACTAAATCGTCATCGAAAAAATCCTGGTTTCAGGTTTATTATCAATTAATCGTAAATCAAAAGCCATACATATATTACGCACAAACATTCGTCCTTTTTCTTTTACAACCAATTTATCATTATAAACTTCCATCAAATCGTCATCAATAATTTCTTTTAAACGACTTAAAATTTCATTTTTAATCTGCTTTGAAAGTCCTTCGTTCCATTCTGTTTCCAAATTGCACATCAAGTTTAGTATATGTTTTCTAATAATCAGATCTGTATCCGACAATAAATGACCACGGAATATAGGTATCACACCTTGATTTACTTTTTCTGTATAGGCTTCTATGCTTTTTTCATTTTGGGCAAATGCATACCAGGAATCACTAATGGATGACATTCCAAGTCCAATCATCAATTCAGTTTTCCCTGCTGTATATCCCATAAAATTACGATGAATTTTCCTTTGCTCCATTGATATGGATAAAGAATCTGTTGGTAAGGCAAAATGATCCATACCAATCTCTACATAACCATTTTCAAAAAATAATTGTTTCCCCAATTCATACAAATGACGTTTAACACTATCTTTTGGGAGATCATTCTCATCAAATCCACGTTGGCCTACACCCTTTATCCATGGAACATGAGCATAGCTATAATATGCAATTCTGTCAGGTTTTAATTCAATTGTTTTTTTGATTGTGTTTCGAATACTCTCTTCCGTTTGAAAAGGAAGTCCGAAAATCAAATCATGACTAATAGATTCATATCCTATTTTCCTCGACAGATCATTTACTCTTTTTACTTGCTCAAAACTTTGAACTCGATGAATGGCTTTTTGAACTTTTATATCATAATCCTGCACTCCAAAGCTGTTTCTTCTTGAACCTAAATCATAAAGGGTTTGTAACTGTTCTTCTGTGGTGTGATTGGGATGTCCTTCATAGCTAAATTCAAATTCCGAAAATTTATCTGCTCTTTTAAAAATTCCTTCGATCAGCTTTCTCAAATTTTTCGATGAAAAATAAGTCGGTGTACCTCCACCCAAATGAATTTCTTTAATTTTTGGGCGAGATCCCAACAGGTCACAATACAAATTCCATTCCTTTAAAACCGTTTCTAAATAAGGCTCTTCAACACTGTGCCTTTTGGTGATTTTTTTATGGCAAGCACAAAAAGTACAGAGACTCTCACAAAATGGTAAATGAATATATAAACTAATTCCCTCTATATCATTGCTTTCATTAAAGGACTGGATTGTAGTCTTCTTCCAATCTTCTAAATCAATTCCTTCCTTATCCCAAAAGGGTACAGTAGGATAGCTGGTATATCTTGGCCCTGGAATATTATATTTTTGAATTAAATTTGTGTTCATTTTAAACATTATTAAATGTTAGGTCATTGTTTTGTCGCAATAAGACGACTTTTCAAAATCTCCAATATTCTCTTGGCACAATCAATAATAAAGTGTGGCATATATATATTAATATAACATCTTTACAAACTTTTCCATATCTAAGGCAGTTTCTCCAGGGGGCGTATGACTTTTTAACTTTGTTTCTATCCAAATAAATCCTGTTTTCTCTGCTACTGTTACGCTTGGAACATTAGTTTTATGTGTCAAAATATAAAGTGATTTCAGCTTTATTTTATCATATGCAAAGTTACATATTTGTTCTACAGTTTTTGTCATTCTTCCCTGACCGCCAAAACCAACATCAATGCAATATGCCAATTCTCCAACTTCAAGTTCCCAATTAATATTTTTTATTATAATCAAACCAATAACATTATTTGATGCATTGTTTTTAATTCCCAAAGTATATTCTTTTTTATTGGCAATTAAAGATTTCTTGTTTAAGATATATTCCTGGGTCATTTTCATATTCAAATTCTCATCCAATGTTTTAGGAAAAAATCTTTGAAACCGTGTCGAATTATTCAACAACATCTTATTCAAACTTGTGGTATCATCCAGTTGAAGTTCAATGATAGATATGTCCCCTAAATTAACCATCAATATTCCTTTACTGCATCAATAAAGACCTTGGCATTTTCCAAAGGTACATGTGGCAAAATTCCATGTCCTAAATTTACTATATACCTATCTTTTCCAAAATCATCGATCATTTTTTTAACCATATCCTTTATAACTGAGGGTGGTGACAATAAACGTACTGGATCAAAATTACCTTGTAAAGTAATATTATTATTAGTTGCCTTACGAGCAAATTGAGGTGTCACAGTCCAATCTATCCCTAATGCCGAAGCATTTGAGTTTGACATTTCTTCCAGAGCGTACCAACACCCTTTCGCAAATGATATTACAGGTGCATCATCTTTTAGGGCTTCAATGATCTGATTGATATATTTCCATGAAAATTCCTGATAATCTACAGGGGATAACATGCCTCCCCATGAATCAAAAATTTGAACAGCATTAACCCCGGAAGCTACTTTTGCTTTTAAATATGCAATGGTAGTATCAGTAATTTTTTGTAATAATTGATGTGCAGCTAAGGGTTGCGTAAAACAAAACTCTTTGGCTTTATCAAAAGTTTTACTTCCCTGACCTTGTACCACATAACATAGAATTGTCCAGGGAGAACCAGCAAAGCCAATCAATGGAATTTCATCATTTAATAGCTCTTTTGTTGCTTTAATGGCTTGCATTACATAATCCAATTCTTCATGAACATCAGGGATTATTACATTGTCAACGCCACGTTGATCTCGAACGGGATTTGGCAAATACGGACCAAAATTTGGTTTCATTTGAACCTCTATATTCATGGCCTGAGGAATCACCAAAATATCAGAAAATAAAATCGCTGCATCCATACCATATCTTCGAATGGGCTGAACGGTTATTTCACTCGCCAATTCAGGGGTTCTACACCTAGTAAAAAAATCGTATTTCTCTCTTATGGCCATAAATTCCGGCAAATATCTACCAGCTTGACGCATCATCCATACAGGAGGTCGCTTCACTTCTTCTCCTTTTAAGGCTCTTAAAAATAGGTCGTTTTTTATCATTCTACTTTATTATTATTCCATATTAATAGGAATTATATTTTATAATTTTCAATACTAAATTGAGTTTCCTGCTTACGCGGGAATGACAACCTACATTTCCGCTACTTTCTTCATTGCTTTATTAATTGCCTTCTTTGTTTTTTCCAAATCTTTCACCGAAAGCTCGGTAGACAAAAACCAGGCTTCAAATTGAGAAGGTGGTAAAAACACACCCTTTTCAATCATTTTCCAAAAGAATATCTTGAATTTATCGGTATCACTTGATTGGGCTGTTTTAAAATCAATAACTTTTTTAGAAGTGAAAAATGGATTGATCATGGAGCCAAATCTATTTACTTGTAAATCTACCCCATGCTCCTTGGCTGCATCCAACAATATTTTTTCAAGATTTTTGGCAGTTTTTTCAAAATCCTTATATGGGTTTCTTTTTTTTAGAACTTTTAACGTTGCAATTCCACAAGCCATGGCTATTGGATTACCCGATAAGGTTCCGGCTTGATACATTTCACCCAATGGAGCAACCATTTCCATAATTTCATTTCTTGCTCCATAGGCTCCAACTGGAAAGCCTCCTCCCACAACTTTTCCCAAACAAGTAATATCTGCTTCAATGTTTAATAATTCCTGAGCACCACCAAATTTTGAACGAAACCCTGTCATCACTTCATCAACAATCAATAAAATACTATTCTCATATGTCAGTTTTCTTAATTCTTGAATAAATTCAGATGTTGGTTGTATCACTCCCATATTACCTGCTATAGGCTCTATGATAACAGCGGCAATATCCTTATTTTCTTCAATGTGTTTTTTGACACTTTCAATATTATTATACTCGGCTATCAAAGTATTTTTGACAGCATCATTAGGCACGCCTTTGCTTCCTGGTAAACTTAATGTTGCCAATCCTGATCCGGCTGCTACCAATAACGCATCTGAATGCCCATGGTAACAACCTGCAAATTTTATGATTTTATCTCTATTAGTATATGCCCTCGCCAATCTAATGGCACTTAAGACTGCTTCTGTACCCGAATTTACAAATCTTACTTTATCCATACCTGGAAAAGCATTACAAACAATTTTTGCCAGTTTGAGCTCGTTTTTTGTAGAGGCTCCAAAAGTATAGCCTTTTTTGATTGCTTTTTTGATTGCTTTTTCAACCTTTCTGTTTCTATGTCCTAGAATCATAGGACCATATGACAGAACAAAATCAATATATTCATTTCCGTCTACATCAACAATTTTACTCCCTTCGGCCCTGTCAATAAATAAAGGCACTCCACCCACTGATTTAAAAGCCCTCACTGGTGAATTTACCGCTCCAACCAAGTGTTTCTGACCTTTGGTGAATAATTCAATCGATTTTTCTAATTTCATATTATATTTTGTCATTCCTGCGAAAGCAGGAATCTTATTATCTTAATCCCAATCTTTGGATAAATCTT
>JAUXGV010000202.1 GCA_030621915.1 Flavobacteriaceae bacterium | reverse complement strand
GTGAATGGTCTGTCCATAGTAGGAATCATCAAAATCTGGAGGCATATCAAATACATTGTCAAGTTGACCTACAAATGCCTCTTTGCCGCCCATCAAATCGATTAATCCCTGGATATCATGAAATACGGACCATGTATAATGCAGACTGTTACCTTCTGTAAAAGCATCTCCCCATTTCAATGGATTAAAAGGAGACTGAAATGCTCCATCATTATTTTTACCTCTCATTAAATTAGTTGTCGGATCGAATAAGTTTTTATAGTTCAATGATTTCTTATAGTATTGATCTGCAAGTTCATTCTTGCCTAATTTTTCTGCCATTTGAGCTATCGTAAAATCTGCATAGGCATATTCCAATGTTCTGGCTGCATTTTCATTAATACCGATGTCATAGGGCACATAACCCAGTGTATTGTATTGTTCCAACCCAGCTCTACCCACCGAATTGACAGGCCTTCCATCCGCAACAGTGGCATTTTTCAGCATGGCTTCTAATAACAGGTCAGCATCCATATTATCTATTCCTTTTAAAAATGCATCGGAAATGATAGGAGATGAATTTGAGCCTATCATGCAATCTCTGTGCCCCGGGCTTGCCCATTCCGGTAACCAACCTGACTCTTTATAAGTATTGGCAAGGCCCTCCATAATTTTACCATTTAAATCAGGATACATTAAATTAAAAAAGGGAAATACAGCCCGGAAAGTATCCCAAAACCCATTATCAGTAAACATATACCCCGGCAATACCTCACCATTATAAGGACTGTAATGGACAACTTCATTCTTCTCATTGAATTCGTAAAATTTTCTCGGAAAAAGTAATACCCTATATAAACATGAATAAAATGTTTTTATATGATCTGAATTATCTCCTTCAATTTCAATTCTACCCAATTCATTTTCCCATGCATTTTTAGCTTTTTCTTTGGTTTGATCAAAAGAATCCTTTCCAATTTCTCTATTTAAATTAATTTCGGCCTGTTCGGGACTTATAAACGACGAGGCAACTTTTACATGAATAGTTTCACCTCTTTTTGTTTTAAATCCGATAATTGCACCAACATGTTCACCCTCACTTTTAGTAGAATTCTCATTCAATTTCCAATCATCTTCCCAAGTATGGTTCAATTCAAAATCTTTGTCAAATTCGGCCACAAAATAATTGTGAAAATTTTCAGGTACACCACCACTATTATTTCTGCAATAGCCAATGATTTTTCTTTCTTCGGGAATAATTTTCACCATGGAGCCTTTAAAAAAGGCATCCAACATAATGTAAGATTCTTCAGATTCGGGAAATGTAAATTTAAAATGAGCTGCGCGTTCGGTTGGAGAAACCTGGGCAACAATATCATAATCGGCCAAATACACCTTATAATGATGTGGTTTAACAGTTTCTGCTTTATGAGAAAACCAGGATGCCCTTTCATCTTCCTGAAATTTAAGCTTCCCCGTGGTCGCCATTAAAGAAAATGCCGCATAATCATTAATCCAAGGGCTAGGTTGGTGTGTTTGTTTGATACCTCTTATTTTATTTTCCCTATATTTATAGGTCCAACCATCACCCATTTTAGATGTCATAGGAGTCCAAAAATTCATTCCCCAGGGAGTTGCAATCGCCGGATAGGTATTTCCATTTGATAAATTAAAATCAGAATCTGTACCCATCAATGGATTCACGAATTCTAAAAGATTTGTCTCTTTCTTTTCTATAATCTCAATATTATTCTGTTCTTCTTTACAAGAAATACAAAAAGTAATTATAAAAACTATACTTATTTTTATCAATTGATTCGCCATATTCTTAGCTTTTAATTCAGTTTTTTGTTGTCACTTAGAAGTTATAAAATCATAATTTCATCAACAAATAACCATGATTGAGCTCCTGGTACTTCGTGCCATCGAGGGTTTTTTTTCATGTTCTTGATATAAATCTTGATATATCTGGCTTTTTGTGTAGACTTCAAATCTATTATAAAACTCTTGATTTGAATTTCCTTGCCTCGATCCAATAAAGGAATTTCCAATTTTTCAATTTTATTTAAAGAGTCGGGATGATTACCTGCATACACAACT
The DNA here is from genome assembly GCA_030621915.1 of Flavobacteriaceae bacterium. Classification (GTDB taxonomy): domain Bacteria; phylum Bacteroidota; class Bacteroidia; order Flavobacteriales; family Flavobacteriaceae; genus Lutimonas. The sequence continues at coordinate 2,880 of JAUXGV010000202.1, read as the reverse complement.
ATTTCTAAGGGGTAAAAAATATAATTTGAAATACTTTTTAAACAATTAACTACGAGAGTATCGAATGTAACCGAATGACCCATGTCAAGTGTGGCTATAAGATCTTTATGATATCCATTCCAATTACCATCTTTAAAACGGGTAGTTCCTTTTTCAAGGTCAATTAATTTTTCGATTCCGGAATATGATTCTTCAGGTTTATATTTAACTGATACCTTTTTAATTTTATATTTAATTTTGTTATAATCTCTTTCAACGATATCACTTCCAAACCAATTTTTTTTATAGGACCTTGTCTTAAATTGGGATGATTCTTTTAAAATAATAGGTTCTGTATAAACCAACGATGTACTATCAGGATCGGTGCCATCCAGTGTATAATGAATATTTTCATTCTTAAGGTTTCCTTTCAGTTCAATTTTTATTTCGCCTTCAAATATTGACTTATTTCCAATAATAATTGGTTTTTCAAGTTTTGTTTTTTCAATAAATCCCTCAAGCAGGCCTTGGGAGATGGTTGTTTGAAGACCAGACTTATCCATCATTCCTAATTCATCAATTTGTTTTCCTTCAATTCCAAAATATATTTTCTTGGGTTGAATATTATTTAATAATTCAGCCAGGCCCTCATCAGTGATATTTGTATTAAATAAATTTAATACTTCCAATTCATTATGTTCTTTCAAATAATCAAGAGCTTTATTTGTAATTGATGTCTGGTCCAGTCGTAAAACCCTTAAAGATTTCAATTTTTTAATACTTATTGCCAATTCATCTGTAAGCTTGCTTTCCTGCAAATTAAGTTCAACCAACTGATCAGAAACAGATAGTAAGCTCTTCATGGCTTTTTTTGAAATTTTTTGATCTTTGTTTGAATAAGTAACACTAAGATAAGGTTCTCCAAATACAAGTTTTCTAATTACAAAACCATGATCTATCAAATTATTTATATCTTTATTATTCGCCTCATTTATTTTCTTTTTGGGAAGAATAAGGTAATCTATTAATCTATTCGATAGGGTATCATTTTTTGCATAATTGACAGCCTGTTTATTAAAATCTGCCCCGGTGTCTATCCAATGTTTTATTAACCAAATTTCATTTCTTGTTAATTGAGACTTGCCTGATGGTGGCATATGACTGTCTTCTTCAAGAGGTAAAAGTAAGGAGGTGTACATAGTACTTTCATTGACATTACCACTTATTAATATCTCTCCATTTTCTCCTCCTTTTAAAATATGTTCTACTGTACTTAAGTTCAATTCTCCCTTAGTTTTATTAGGATTATGACATTGAATACATTTATCTTCTAAAATAGGGTTAATTACATTTTTATAATAATATAAGCTATCCGTATCAATTATTATTTCTTGTTCCTCACCAAAACTCAAGGGTGAATAGTCAGTTAAAAAAGTATCTCCATGTGTTAATATACTTCCGTAATGTCCTGTAAATGTAGTTAGTAATAATGTTATGACAAATAATGGAATATACATTATTCTAAATGCCGATTTTTTCGATTTGTTGGCAAAAAACAATAAACATGTTAAAAATGCCATCACAAATCCTGCGTACATATGTATCTGGAGTACATCCTTACCGTAACCACCTTCCAATGATAAAAAATAGCCCAATAAAGCTGTTAAAACTGTAAAAAATGCGGTAAATGCCAAGGCATTTCTAATCATCACATTGAAATCAATCTTTCGTGTTCTAACAATAATTTCAAGAAATAATGTGAGCAATAAGGCACCAATAGGCAGATGCAGTACCAAAGGATGAAATCTTCCAAAAAATAAAAGGATTCTTGGAGTATCTTCTTCCGTACCCGCGTAGGCACTCAAGGAATAAATAAAAGCTATGGCAAAAAATTGAATTTTCTTTTGTCTCAACATATATTTTTAATTCTTATTATGCCAGTACATTATGAATTACATTTCCTGCAATATCAGTCAATCTATATCTTCTACCCTGATGTTTGTAAATCATACGTGTATGGTCAATTCCCATTAAATGTAACATGGTTGCTTGCAAATCATGTACATGCATGGGGTCTTTGACAATATTATAACCATAATCATCTGTTTTTCCATAGCTCATTCCGGGTTTTATTCCTCCACCTGCCATCCAAATAGTAAAACATTTTGGATGATGATCTCTTCCATAATCAATATCTGTTAAAGTACCCTGGCTGTAATTTGTTCTACCAAATTCTCCACCCCAAATAACCAAAGTTTCATCTAGTAATCCTCTTTGTTTTAAATCCATAACAAGGGCAGCAGAAGCTTGATCGGTATCTTTTGCCTGTTTAGAAGTTGCAATAGGTAAATTGGCGTGATGATCCCATCCCATATGATATAGTTGTACAAAGCGTACATCTTTTTCTATGAGTCTACGTGCTAGAAGACAATTTGCTGCATATGTGCCTGGCCTGGCAGCATCTGCACCATACATTTGATAAATATAATCGGGTTCATTTTCAATATTCATAGTTTCGGGCACAGAAGTCTGCATTCTGTATGCCATTTCATATTGAGCAATTCTACTACTAATTTCAGGATCGCCAAATTCACGTTCTTGTTTTTCATTTAATTCTGCTATATGATCCAACATTTTTCTTCTAGTCATTCGGCTCATCCCATCTGGATCTTTTAAATAGAGAACGGGATCCTTTCCTGACCTAAATTGTACCCCCTGATGAAGAGAGTTTAAAAATCCATTACCCCATAATCTGGAATATAAGGGTTGGGCCTGTGGCCTTCCTGTACCTCTAGAAAGCAATACAGAAAATGTTGGTAAATTTTCATTTAAACTACCCAATCCATAACTCATCCATGATCCCATACAAGGCCTACCGGGTTGTTGTGAACCTGTTTGAAA
>JAUXGV010000056.1 GCA_030621915.1 Flavobacteriaceae bacterium | reverse complement strand
TATACTGGTAATTCTAGGAATGGGCTTATTTATTTCTAATTATACCGATACCCAGCAACAGGCCATGTTCATTGCCTGGTTTTTTGTTGTGATATTCATCCTAATGAGCGGTCTTTTTACACCTATTGAAAGCATGCCGGATTGGGCACAATTCTTAACAGAATTCAATCCAATAAAATACTATGTTGAAGTTATGCGAATGGTGATGCTTAAAGGTTCAGGGTTTTTTGATATTCTGCCTTTATTCTTAAAAACCCTGCTATACGCAATTATAATGAATGGTTTAGCCGTTTGGAGCTATAAAAAAACTGCTTGATTTTTCATTACATTATAATCTATTATTACATATATTCAGAATGACTTTTGTACTTTTGTATTTAGAATCATTCTAAAGAATAAAAATGTTTAACGTAGATAATATTCGTAAAGATTTTCCCATATTACAGAGAAAAATCAATGGGCATCCATTAATTTATTTTGATAATGCAGCCACGTCACAAACGCCTGATATGGTTATTCAATCCATAGTGGATTATTACAATAATTATAATGCAAATATTCATCGTGGTGTTCATACTCTAAGTCAGGAAGCTACGGATGCCTATGAGGGAGCCCGATTAAAAATTCAAAAACATTTTAACGCCAAAAAGTCGCATGAGATTATTCTAACTTCAGGCACTACACACGGTATCAATTTAGTGGCTTCGGGGTTTACTTCATTATTAAAAGGTGGAGATGAAGTTATTGTTTCGGCTCTGGAACATCATAGTAATATAGTACCATGGCAAATGCTTTGCGAGCGAACTGGTGCCATTTTAAAGGTCATTCCAATTTCATTGAAAGGAGAATTGATCATTGAAGAATATGAAAAAATGTTGTCAGAAAAAACCAAAATTGTATTTGTAGGACATGTCTCAAATGCATTGGGAACAATAAATCCCATAGAACATATCATTAAAAAAGCTAAAGAATTTGGAGCAGCTATATTGATTGATGGTGCCCAGGCCACCCCCCATATCAAACCTGATGTAGAACAATTAGATTGCGATTTTTATGTATGTTCGGCCCATAAGCTATGCGGACCAACTGGTATTGGCATGCTTTACGGAAAGGAAGAATGGCTACTTAAATTACCCCCATATCAAGGAGGTGGGGAAATGATCAATGAAGTGACTTTCGAAAAAACTACCTATGCGGATTTACCACACAAGTTTGAAGCTGGCACACCAAATATTTCCGGCGGAATCGCTTTTGGAATTGCTCTTGATTATTTAAATCATATCGGTCTTGATAAGATTGCTATTTATGAAAATGAACTACTAAACTATGCTACAAAAAAGCTATTGGAAATTGATAGATTAAAAATTTATGGGACTTCCACAAAAAAAACCGCAGTGATTTCCTTTAATATTGAAGGAATTCACCCATATGACATAGGCACAATTATAGATAAATTAGGAATTGCGGTTAGAACGGGTCATCATTGTGCCCAGCCTATTATGGATCATTATAACATTCCAGGAACTATTAGGGCTTCATTTTCATTTTATAATACCAAAGAAGAAATTGATGTTTTTGTAAAAGCGGTTGAACGAGCCAAAAATATGCTTTTATAAGATAGGAGAATTGAGATATTAGAAATTAATATATCAACAATTGACTGATCGTTCATGTTATTTTCTTCCAAAATCTGCAGGAATCTCTCCCCATGCTTTTGTTTCCCATTTTAATATTTTGGTGATATAGCTGTTCATTTTAAGCCATTTTTCAGCTCTTTTTACAAAATCAAATAAGGTTTTATTTTCTGAAGAAATCGGTAAATTTGTACGACATTGTCCTTTCCTTACCCAGCTCATAGCAATTTTAGAATCAGAATAAATTGGTACATCCAAATTTTTTTGTTTCAAATAACCCAAGCCATGTACCAATGCTAAAAATTCACCAATATTATTTGTTCCTATTTCAAAAGGTCCTTGAATAAAAAGTTGTTCTTTTGTTTTCGTATCAACCGCTCGGTATTCCATTTTCCCTGGATTACCACTACAAGCTGCATCAACAGATATAGAAGGAACAATTGGCTCGCCAAATCGTTGTAACTCTTCTGCTGTAAGTTTTATCTTTTTCGTGTTTTTACCTATATAATTCTCATACTTCCCCTTAAAGGCCTTTTCTGCATCTGATCTTGAATGAAATGATTTGTATTGAGCTCCGGTAAAATTAGAAATATACTTTTTACAAAGAACCCAAGTAGTAAAAACACCTGTTTTATGGCCTTTCCAAATTACATAAAACTTCTTATTTTTAGCCATCAAAATTTAACTTTATAACTTCTTCAATAATTCTGGGAAAATGGTCCTGTTCCAATAAATGAATTTTATCTGCCACAGATTCCGGAGTTTCCCCAATAGTCAAAGCCACTTTTGCTTGAAAAATTATGGCTCCTTCATCATAATTTTCATTCACATAATGAATGGTAATTCCTGTTTCAGTTTCATTATTTGCCACAACAGCTCTATGCACATTCATTCCATACATTCCTCTACCTCCATAATTGGGAAGTAATGCTGGATGAATATTAATAATTTTATTAGGGAAAGCATTAATAATTTCTACTGGAATTTTCCACAAAAATCCAGCTAGTATTATCAAATCAGATTCTTTTTTTAAAAAATCAATAATTGATGCCGATTCATAAAATTCATGTCGTGAAAACACTTTTGAATCTATCTTGTATTTTGCAGCTCTTTCTAGAACTTTAGCATCCTGTCTATTGGAAAGAACCGCTCTAATTTCAATTTTTGAACTATCCTCAAAATACTGAATGATATTTTCGGCATTAGTTCCCGATCCAGAAGCAAAAATAATTAATCTAATCATTTCCATTTTTAAGATTATAAGGCAAAAAAAAGAATAATAATCAACAATTTAATAAGAATATATTAAATTTTTAATTATTTTTAAATCGTGAAAATTTATTTTTTGGTAGTTTTAATAGATTTAACTCTAAATTATATTATTTTTGCACCGTTAATTAAAATTAAAATTAAAATTAAAAAATTATGTCAGACAATGCACCAAGAGTAAAAGCCATTATCGTTGATAAATTAGGCGTTGACGAAAATGAAGTTACAACCGAAGCTAACTTTACTAATGATTTAGGAGCGGACTCACTAGATACCGTAGAATTAATCATGGAATTTGAAAAAGAATTTGATATCCAAATTCCAGATGATCAAGCTGAAAATATTGGTACTGTTGGTCAAGCAATTAGCTATATAGAAGAAGCTAAAAAGTAAATAAAATTGTTCAAATAAATACGAGCTTTAACCTTTTAAGGTATTGCTCGTACTTTTTTGTATTATAGTAAAAATATAAACCATATTGTATGGAATTAAAACGAGTTGTGGTTACAGGCTTAGGTGCTTTGACTCCGATTGGAAACAATTTGAATGAATATTGGGAGGGCTTAGTTAATGGAGTAAGCGGTGCTGCTCCAACTACTCATTTTGACGCTTCTAAATTTAAAACTCGTTTTGCATGTGAATTGAAAAATTTCGATGTAAGCAAGTTTCTAAATAGAAAGGAAGTTCGAAAAATGGACAAATTCACTCAGTATGCTATGGTAGTTGCCGATGAAGCCCTGGCTGATTCAAAAATTGACCTTGATATAGAGGATAAAAGTAGGATTGGTGTAATATGGGGTGCAGGAATTGGTGGTTTAGAAACATTTCAGGTTGACGTATTAGAATTTGCTTTAGGAGATGGAACTCCTCGTTTCAATCCTTTTTTTATTCCCAAAATGATTGCTGATATTGCTCCCGGTCAAATATCTATTAAGCACAAACTTCATGGACCTAATTTTGCAACAGTATCAGCTTGCGCATCTTCTGCAAATGCCATTATTGATGCCCTAAATTATATAAGATTGGATCAGGCAGATATATTTGTAACCGGTGGATCTGAAGCCGCTGTTACCATTGCCGGAATGGGTGGATTTAATGCAATGCATGCGTTGTCTACCAGAAATGATGATCCGAAAACTGCATCGAGACCTTTTGATAAAAATCGTGATGGTTTTGTTTTGGGTGAAGGGGCAGGTGCTTTAATATTAGAAGAATATGAGCATGCAAAAGCTCGTGGTGCCAAAATATATGCGGAAGTCGTTGGTGGTGGATTATCTGCCGATGCTCACCATATTACAGCTCCACATCCAGAAGGATTAGGCGCTAAAATTGTTATGGAAAATTGCTTAAAAAATGCTGGAATTCAGCCGGAAGAAGTTGATGCTATAAATATGCATGGAACCTCTACTCCACTTGGTGATGTTGCCGAACTTAAAGCAGTACAAGCCATATTTGGAGATCATGCTTATGAAATGAATATCAATTCAACAAAATCAATGACAGGCCATTTATTAGGTGCTGCAGGTGCCATTGAGGCTATTGCCTCCATATTGGCGATGGAAAATGGAATAGTTCCACCAACCATTAATCATACTACTTATGATGATCAAATTGACCCAAAATTAAATCTTACTCTTAACAAGGCGCAAAAAAGAGATGTAAAAGTTGCTATGAGCAATACCTTTGGTTTTGGTGGACATAATGCTTGCGTACTATTTAAAAAATTAGAAGAATAAATCTTGAATGAATTTTATAAGCAAAATAATAAATTCTCCATCAAAAAAAAACAGTGAGAATTTCAGTTTTGTAATTAAAAAGATGTTAGGATTTAAACCTCAGAATATCAACTACTATAACGAAGCTTTCACCCACAGCTCATTAAAAAAAATTAATGACAAAGGATATCCTATAAATTATGAACGCCTTGAGTTTTTAGGAGACGCAATTTTAGGAGCTGTTATTGCAGATTATCTATTTAAAAAAATCCCTAAGGGTGATGAAGGACACCTTACTCAAATGCGTTCAAAAATTGTAAGTAGAGAGCATTTAAATGAACTCGGTAAGGATTTGGATTTGATAAGTTTTGTGCAAAGTAATATTCCCAATCAAAATTTTGGAGATAATATTCATGGCAATCTATTTGAAGCCATTATTGGAGCCATCCATCAAGATAAAGGGTTTCATTTTACTCAAAAATTTATTTATAATAAGGTTATTGAACCTTATGTTGATATTGAACGGCTTGAAGGTAAAATTACCAGTTATAAAAGTGTTTTGATTGAATGGAGTCAGAAAAGTAAAAAGAAAATAAAATATCATGTATATGAGGATACTGGCAATGACTCATTAAAACATTTTTCTGTAAAACTTTTTTTAGATAACGAATTAATTTCAAAAGGAAGAGCCACTTCAAAAAAGAAAGCTGAAGAAATTGCTTCCAAGCGTGCTTATTATAAAATTAATCACATAATCAATTCTTAAGTTCCAATTCAATTATTTATACTGTTTAAAAAATCTTTTTAGATAATCTGTAACGATTTTGTTGATTTAAGCTTATAAATTTTAAAAGAATCTTTATTTTTGTACGAATTTTATTTTTAGAATTTTAATCTATGTCGAAAATACATTCTTTTGATTTCGAATATGAACATAATTATAGCTTATTAGGAATACATTCGACACTGGAAGATTATAGGATTGCATATTTTCTAAACAAAAACTTGAATTTACATTTGAGCCGTTTTAAAGAGGATTTAGATTTTTCATCAATAGATTGTACTTTCCCTCTTTTTCATTATGAAGATGAAGCTACACTGACATCGTGGTCATTAATAGCCAATAAGCATATTTTTGTTAGTAGTGAAAATAAACTTCAAAGGAATTTATTTGAAGAATTAACCAATACTTCATTTTTGATTTCTGAAAAAAAAGAAATAGATTATTTTATTAAAATAAATGGAAATGTGAATCCTAATGATTTGCAAAATATATTAAACAAGATTAACAAAACAAAACAAATAATAACATCATACTCTCTTGATCCTAATAAATTAATCTCAAAGGATTATCTAATATTTTTAACATGAAAATAAGAAAAAAAACGAAAATTGTTGCCACCCTTGGCCCAGCCATAAACACCAAAGAAATGCTTGAAGAAATGATGGTATTAGGGGTTAACGTTTTTAGGGTGAATTTTTCCCATGCAGATTATGACGACGTCGCTCAAAAAGTTAAATATATCCGTGAGATTAACGAAGATAGAAATTTCAATGTTGCTGTTCTAGCCGATTTACAAGGCCCTAAATTACGAGTTGGTATCATGGGCGAAAAAGTAAAGTTAAAAAAGGGCGATCTATTTACTTTTACAACTGAAGAATGTATTGGAAATAATGAAAAAGCATTTATGACTTATCAAGATTTTCCAAAAGATGTTGAAGTTGGTGAAAAAATATTGGTTGATGATGGAAAATTGTTATTTGAAGTTTTAGAAACAGATAGAACCTCCCTTGTAAAAACAAAGGTATTAAGAGGCGGAAAATTAAAATCTAAAAAAGGAGTAAATCTTCCCAATACAAATATTTCACTTCCAGCCTTGACTGAAAAGGATATAGAGGATGCTCTATATGCAATCGAATTGGATGTAGATTGGATCGCACTTTCATTTGTCAGAACGGCCGAAGATTTGAATAAAATAAATGATTTGATAAAGGAGAATTCAGATCATAAAATACCTGTGATTGCAAAGATTGAAAAGCCTGAAGCCGTTGAAAATATCAGTCAGATTACGGCTAATTGTGACGGCATCATGGTGGCTCGTGGAGATCTAGGAGTAGAAGTTCCCATGCAAAAGGTTCCTATTATTCAAAAAACTTTGGTTAGAAAAGCCAAAGAGGCTCGAATTCCTGTTATTATTGCTACTCAAATGATGGAGTCAATGATTACAAGCCAAGTTCCAACCAGAGCAGAAGTAAATGATGTGGCAAATTCAATTATGGATGGTGCTGATGCTGTAATGTTATCAGGTGAAACCTCAGTTGGTGAATTTCCCAAAGAAGTAATTCAAGCCATGAGAGATATTATTGTAAGTGTCGAAAATTCTGAATTAATTGACAGTCCTGTAAATACTGTAGAATGCATCAATGAAAGATATATAACAAAATCTATTTGTCGTCAAGCAGCTTTTTTAGCTGATGATGTGGATGCGATGGCTATAACTACTTTGACAAATAGTGGGTATACTGCTTTTCAAATTTCATCCTGGCGACCTAAATCAAATATCTTAGCTTTTTCAGATAACCGTAGAATCTTAGCTCAGTTGAATTTACTCTGGGGAGTAAAAGCACAATTTTATGATAAAATGGTTAGTACGGACGATACTGTTGAGGATCTCAATAAAATTACTTTGGATAAAAAGTATGCCAAAAAAGGTGATTTTGTAATAAATCTTACCTCTATGCCTGTACACGAAAAAGGAATGGTAAATACCCTAAGAATTTCTCAATTATAAATTATATTTTGAGATTTTATCATTTCGATTCCATCTTTGATTAAATGTGTAATTTGGTTTTGTTGTGACAAATTTTCCAAATTCTTTAAAATTATAGATTCTAAATTTTTAAATTGACCATTATATAACAATTCATAAATTTCTAATAATATTAACCATTCATTTGGGTAATTATTAACCAAATTTTTATGAATTGCCTGTATTTTTTTAATGTTAAGGCTGTTTTTTTCTCTCATAATTCTAACCTCTTTATACAAATTATGAAGTTTTAACTCCTTCTTATTATAAGATATTTTATGAGTTTTTTCCTTCGGAGCATTAAAATTCAAGACATAACTATTTGTATCCGCAATTCCTGAAAAAGCTGAAACAATTGACTCACCAACTGCCATATCATATTGCCCATAGCTAGGGTCAAATAAAATTTCATCACCTATCTTTACTGTACACTCTTTAAAGGAAATTAAAATTATTTTTCCCTGTAAGTTGCGCTTACCTGTAATTATCTTACCCGCAACTGATATTCCACCCTTAAAATTTAATTTACTTTTCTTACCTTCAAAAATTCCATAGGCTACCAAATCTGTTGGTGACATATTTTCAATTGAAATATTAATTCCTTTTAATTTCCCTATTGGAGTACCGAATCCTTCATTATGATAAGATTTATCATGGCCTATCAATTCTTTATTTTTATACGCCAATGCAGTCGGGCCAATTGTTTTAATATAAACTACCTTGCCAAATTCATCAGAAATTACTTCATTAAATTTTCCTGATATCTGAATTCCCGTACTTAACTCAATAGTTCCTAAATCTTTTGAATCAATCAATTTTTTAACCCCTCCTAAGCCACCATTTCTCAAAGCCATGGTATTAGCAAATTCTTCCAAAACCAGGCTCAAATGGGCAAAATTTGGAGTTACAAATAACTGTGGCTGTGGTTTTGTTATATCAAATTCTACATTTGAAGCATCAATAGTATAGGCTTCTTTACGAACCTCATTACTCATACACCATGTGCTTTCGCCAATAGATGATAACAATCCGGCTCCATAAATTTTGGGGCTCTCCAAATCGCCTATTAATCCATATTCTACCGTCCACCAATGCATATTTCTAATTTTAGCCATTTCACTTGGCTCACCCATATTAGAAGAAATTCTAAAAATTCTTGATTCAGCCTCTAAAATTTCCTTTTCTAACGAATTTGGATCTTCTTTAATAATGGATAAATGACGAATAGCCTCATACAATTCATAATCTTGTGCAGATGAAATTGCTTTAGAGCCAATTTCCCCAAATCTGCGTAAATATTCGGCGTATTCCGGATTGGCAATAATGGGCGCATGTCCTGCTGCCTCATGAATAATGTCTGGTGCTGGTGTATATTCAATATGCTCAATGGTTCGAATGTCTGCAGCAACAACCAATGTATTGTACGCTTGGAATTCCATAAATGCATTGGGTGGGATAAAACCATCAACAGAAACTGCGGCCCATCCAATTTCTTTTAAAATTCTGTTCATGCCTTCCATTCTTGGAATCTGGTCAACTGAAATACCGGTCTTTCTCAATCCATCCAAATAAGAATCGTGCGCAACTGATGTTAAATGATTGATATTCTTTTTCATCACATATCTCCAAACAGCTTGATTTTGCCAAGTATATTCACTATAGGGTTGTTCTAAGATAAATGCTCTTAAATGATTCGGTAATTTTCGTATTACATCATTTGACATATTTCTAAATTCAAATTTTATCGATTATTGTAAATTTAATACATTTTTTAAAACTGGTTTCTTTGGGTTTCATCTAACAATCATTACTGTTTTTTCATTTTTTTGTAAGTTTACCATTGTCATATTAATAATGCAAAATAAATACCTCGTTCTATTTGAGGAAATTCTAAAAAATATTATAAAAATTTATCGTGTGAAATATTATTTTTTCTTAATAATCATTAGTTGGTTGACTCTTACAGGGTGTAATAGTCTAAAAATAATCGACAAACCCATTATATTTAATGTAGAAAGAGCCAATCTAACAATAGAATATTTAGAAAAGCGTTATGGCTTGATTCAAAATGAACCAATAATAAATCCAAAAATGGTGGTTGTTCATTGGACGGCCATTCCAACTTTTGAAAAATCATTCGCTGCTTTTAATCAAACTAAACTACCTAACTGGCGACCAGATATAGCAAATGCAAGTGCACTTAATGTATCGTCTCAATTTTTAATTGATCAAGATGGAACCATATACCGTTTGTTACCCGAAACAACAATGGCCAGACATGTAATTGGATTGAATCATTGTGCTATTGGAATAGAAAATGTTGGGGGTGTTGGTAATAAAACATTGACCAAGAAACAGCTCAAATCTAATATCAAACTCATTAAGTATTTAAAAAATAAGTACCCTAATATTGATTATTTAATTGGTCATTATGAATATACTTTTTTTGAAAATCACGAACTTTGGTTAGAAAAGGATGATTCTTATCGCACTGAAAAAACAGATCCAGGAAAACAATTTCTGGCTGATATTAGATCTTCTCTAAAAAAATATAATTGGAAATCAATTCCCATCAAAAAATAAATTATGAAAAAATTATTATTTCTACTTTTTATTCCATTTTTATCCTACTCTCAACAAGGAAATATCAGTGAAACATTATTTGCTCAATATGAAAACTATAAAGAAACGAGTTTGGCAAAAAAAAAATTTACGCATAGTGATATTACACCATTGATTGAGAAATTAAAAAGTGAAGACACCTTTCGCATAAAAGAGTTAGGAACTTCAATCCAAAATAGATCAATTTCAATGATAAGTATTGGTAGTGGAAAAACCAGTGTTCTACTCTGGTCCCAAATGCATGGAAATGAATCCACAGCAACCATGGCCATGTTCGACATTTTTAATTATTTAAAACAACACGAAGAAATTTTTAAAAACCTTACACTACACTTTATACCTATGTTGAATCCGGATGGTGCCCAACATTTCAAGCGTAGAAATGCCATTGGAATTGATATTAATCGAGATGCATTGAGTTTACAAAGTCCGGAATCAAAAATATTGAAGGATGCCCGAGATAGTTTACAAGCGGATTTTGGCTTCAACTTACACGATCAAAGCATATATTACAATGCCGAAAGAACAGACAAACCAGCAACCATATCCTATTTGGCACCTGCCTATGATTATGAAAAAAACATTAATAAAACTCGAGGTAATGCCATGAAAGTTATTGTTGAAATGAACAATATAATCCAACAATACGCGCCGGGACAAGTAGGTCGATATTCTGATGATTTTGAACCCAGAGCCTTTGGTGATAATATTCAAAAATGGGGAACCAGTACTATTTTAATTGAATCAGGTGGTTATCATAATGATCCTGAAAAACAATTTATACGCAAATTAAATTATGTCTCTATCCTTTCAGCAATTGCTTCTATTTCAACAAAAAAATATGAGACCATTCCAATAAAAAAATACAATGAAATTCCTAGAAATGACACCAAGTTATTTGATTTGAAGTTAAAAAATCTCTCTTTTCCTTATCTAGGTAAAGATTACCTGGTTGATATAGGAATCAATTATATGGAGGTAATAAATAAAAATAATCAAGATTACAAAATCACAGGAATAATTCGAGAAATGGGAGATCTATCTACATACTATGGATATGAAAATATTGATGCAGAAAATCTGAATTTCAAAATTGGTAAAACTTATCCAACAATATTATCAGATATTGACGATTTCAAAAAACTAAATATTAAGGACTTGTTAAACCAAGGATATACTACAATTGCCTTTGAAAATCTTCCGGAAGAAATAATTTTTGAAAATTATCCAATTAAAATAATTTCTATTAAGGATATATTGATAACAAGAGACAATACAATTCCTCGGCCTCCCATTGAGTTTGGGAAAAAACCAACTTTTATTCTCACAAAAAACGATGAAGTATTTTATGTAATTATTGAAGGGAATGTTTATAATTTTACGGAAGAAGCTAAATAATAAATGATCAAATATATATTTCTAAGTTTATTTTTATTCACCTTAATTCCAATTCATTTAAGCTCTCAAAATATATTAGGAAAAGTTATCGATTCCGAAAATACTATTGAGCTATCTGATGTGATAATAATGGATTCAAATAATCATAAAATAACAATTTCCAATTCAAATGGCATGTTTGAATTGGAAAATTTCGATACTTATACTTTTGTCAGAAAAGGTTACCTTTCAAAGTCAGTTGAAATTAATAATTCCGATTTTCATGTAATTGGATTGGAACTAAAAGATGAAAATTTAAGTGAGATTCAAATTCTTAGCACTAATTTTCAGAGCCGTCTAAAAAAAGAAGCATCGGCCATTGCAATAATTACCAAAAATAAAATACAAAGTAATAATACCCTAAATATTTCGCCTATTGTTAATTCAGTCCCTGGTGTTTTAATGTATAGCGGAACACTCAACACCAATAGAATTACTATAAGAGGAATCGGTTCCAGAAATTTATTTGGAACCAGTAAAATTCGAGCTTATTATGAAGATATTCCCTTAACCAATGGTTCAGGTGAATCTAGTATTGAGGATGTTGAGCTAAGTGCCCTAGGTCGGATTGAGATTTTAAAAGGCCCTTCATCGAGTTTATATGGTGCAGGATTGGGAGGAACCATTCAATTGATTCCAAACAAAGGCCAATTCAACGAAACAAGTGTTGAAGGCAATTATTTATTTGGCTCCTTTGGTTTACAAAAATATTTACTCGATGTCAATCTAGGTAATCTTACAAATTCTGCAAAAATTGTTTATTCAAATACACATAGTGATGGATATAGAGAAAATAATGAATTTGACAGACAAGTAATTAGTGTGGCTTCTAATCACTATTTTGGAGATAAAAATAAGCTAACATTTATTGGGAATTATATAGATTTAAAAGCCTTTATTCCAAGTTCATTGAATGAATACGACTATATAAACAACCCTGAATCCGCTGCATTTACATGGGGAAGAGCCAAAGGTTATGAAGATTATAAAAAAGGTTTATTTGGACTTTCCTGGCAACATGATTTTAATTTTAAAACCCAACAAATTACAAGTGTTTTTACTTCTTTTTTAGATTCTTATGAACCAAGGTCTTTCAATATACTAAAAGAAAAAACAACTGCTATTGGCTTGAGAACACGTTTTCTTACTGAATCCAAACTCTTTAAAAAATCATTACAATGGACCATTGGTGGTGAAATTTTTAGAGATCAGAATTCATACCAAACCTATGAAAATCTATATCTGGATTTTCCACCTGAAATTGGAAGTGTTCAAGGTGATCAATTAAGTGACTTAAAAGAAAATAGAACTTATTTTAATTTATTTCTGGATTCAAAATACAATTTAACTTCAAAAACAATATTTTCATTTGGATTGAACCTAAACAATACTTTCTACAAATTGCAGGATCGTTTTAACGATGACAATTCAAACTTATCTGGAGACTATAGTTTCGACATAATTCTTTCACCAAAATTTGGCTTAACGCATCAAATTCATAAAGTGGCCATGGTTTATGGAACCATTAGCCACGGTTTTTCACCACCAACTTTAGAAGAAACCCTATTACCAGATGGAATGATAAATACAGGGATAAAACCAGAAAGTGGGTGGAATTTTGAAATTGGAAGTCGTGGGAATATTTTTAAAGATAAACTCTTCTTTGATTTTGCCGTTTATCGAATGAATGTTGAAAATCTGTTGGTTGCCAGAAGAACTTCAGGAGACGAATATATTGGAATTAATGCGGGAAAAACCCAATATAATGGAATTGAACTTGCTTTGAATTATCATCTAATTAATTCTAAAAAAATTAAAATTTATCATACCAATTCTCTTGCTTATAATAATTTTAAATTCAAGGAATTTATTGATGATGAAAATGATTATTCCGGAAATCAACTAACTGGCATTCCAAAACTCACCTTTTTCTCTCAACTACATTTAGATTCGAAAATTGGTATCTATGGATTCCTTAGCTACAATTATGTGGATGAAATTCCAATGAAAGATGATAATTCAATTTATTCTGACTCTTACAATTTGGTCAATACTAAAATAGGTTTTAAAAAAGATATCAATAGAAATTTATTCTTTGATATTTATGTGGGAATCAATAATTTATTTGATGAAAAATATGCCTCTATGTTACTTATTAATGCGGGAAGTTTTGGTAACAATGCACCCAGATATTATTATCCGGGTGAACCTGCCAATTATTATTCAGGCGCATCTTTGAAATATTCTTTTTAAAATTTTCGTAACTTTATAAAATTACTTCCAACTAAATTCTATACCCATGAAAAAATTAAGTATACTATTCGTAATTAGCATCATAGCTTTCTTATCATGTAAAGATAATTCATTTGAAAACGTTGCTCAAATTTCAGATACAGACCAACCCTTTAGTTTTAAGGCTGAAACTGTAGTGAGTGGACTGGAGATTCCGTGGGGCATGGTGTTTCTGCCAGACGGATCGATGTTAATAAGCGAGCAAAAAGGAGATCTTATTCATTTTAAAAATGGAAAGAAAACTTTGGTTCAAAATGTCCCAGAAGTTTACCATGAAAATCAGGGGGGGCTCTTGGACATTGAACTACACCCAAATTATTCTGATAATGGTTGGATATATTTTTCTTTGTCGGCTGATATTGAAAAAGATGGCAAAGGAGCAAATACAACTATTATGAGAGCCAAATTGAAAGATAATAAATTGGTAGATCAGGAAATCTTATACAAAGCAACTCCTAATACTAAAAAAGGAGGGCATTTTGGATCGCGATTAGAATTTGACAGAGAGGGGTACTTGTATGTTTCTATCGGTGATAGACAAAACCGAGACGTTAACCCTCAGGATATTACAAGGGACAACGGTAAAATATATAGATTTAATGATGATGGAAGCATCCCTTTGGATAATCCGTTTTATAATACTGAAGGAGCTAAAAAAGCCATTTATTCCTATGGTCATAGAAACCCTCAAGGCGTGGCAATACATCCGGTAACAGGGAAAATTTGGATACATGAACATGGGCCTCAAGGAGGTGATGAAATCAATATTATTGATGCTGGCAAAAATTACGGATGGCCAAAAATTACTTATGGAATTAACTATGATGACTCAGTAATAACCGACGACACTTCCCTTCCAGGAATGGAACAGCCTCTTCATTATTGGGTTCCTTCAATTGCACCAAGCGGAATGGATTTTGTAACTAGTGATAAATACCCTCAATGGAAAGGAAATCTTTTGGTAGGTTCCTTAAAATTTAAATACCTTAACAGATGCGTTATAAAAAATAATAAGGTCATTAAAGAAGAAAAATTATTGGAAGGCATTGGGCGTGTACGAACCATACTTGAAGCTCCTGATGGTTATATATATGTTGCTATTGAACAGTTAGGAATTGTGAAAATTGTACCAAATTAAAATATCCTATTTTAAAAAAATAAATACAAAACTTAAATGAACAAAATTATACAATTCTCTATTGCCGTATTTCTGATGATTTTTATAAGTGGATGCGAACAACAAGCTTCTAAAACAGATACTAAAAAACATAGTGTTCCCGAGTTTAAGGGTAAAATCGCAAAGAAATACGAAGATTCACAAGAGGCATGGCCAGAAAAAGTTCGCCCGCCAAAAGATGCACCCAATGTGATTATCTTTTTATTAGATGATGTTGGTTTTGCACAAGTGGGTAGCTTTGGAGGACTTATTGAAACTCCGAATATTGATAAACTTGCTGAAGGCGGACTGCGTTATAACAACTTTCATACAACTGCCTTATGTTCCCCTTCCCGAGCCACTTTAATGGCAGGAAGAAATCCTCATATGATTGGATTAGGTAGCCATGCCTTAACAGCCATGGGTTTTCCGGGATATAATGCTATTGTTCCTCCCTCAGCCAAATCTGTAGCAAATTATTTAGAAGAAGCAGGTTATGTAAATTATGCCTTGGGCAAATGGGATCATACTCCATTGTATGAAGTATCACAAAT
>JAUXGV010000209.1 GCA_030621915.1 Flavobacteriaceae bacterium | reverse complement strand
GTTTGTGATTTGCTCAAACCTATTTCAGATGCCAATTCTTTAACGCCAAATTTTCCATCATCTAAATGATCTAAAATAATTTGCTTGATATTATCAATAAAGGGATGCGTCATTTAATGAAATATTGATAATAAAGTAACAAAATATTTTACACTTATCAAAACATAATTTACGTAAGATGTTGAAAATTAAATTTTTATCAAGGGATAAAATTATCCATTCTTTTTATAAGCTTAAAATCAGGACGTATTCCAGACTGTCATTAAGGTATCATTATCGGATCCGTTACTTCCAATATTTCAATAGCAATGAATCCGAGAATCCCTGCAAGAAGTACATAATATATAGTGGGAATAATAGTTTTTTTCAAAATTGTCCCTTCCTGGCCTAACAATCCAACAGTAGCAGATGCTGCAACTATATTATGAATAGCAATCATATTGCCCGCAGCTGCACCAACAGCTTGCAAGCTTACAACCATGGCACCTGAAATGGATAATTTTTCTGCCACTCCATATTGAAATAGGCTAAACATTAAATTACTAACAGTATTACTACCCGCGATAAACGCGCCAAGCGCGCCAATGGTTGGAGCAAATAAGGGCCAGATAATACCTACGCTTCCTGCCACCCATTCTGCCATAGCCAATGGCATACTGGATAGTTCAAGAGCATTATTTCCAGAATTGATATAAATCCTTACCATTGGAATTGTAAAAATCAAAACAAACCCTGCGCCAATAATCATTTTGGCTGAATCACCAAACGCTTTTCCAAATTCGGGAGCTTTCATTTTATGCAGGAAATATGTAATTAAAACAACCAAAACCAAAATACTTCCCGGTAAATATAAGGGAGAGCTACTGGCATTAATGCTTGTTCCCAAAATATCATTCCAGGATATTTTAAAGCTACCTAAAAACTCTTTAACAGGCAATTGAGGTAAACGCGATATTACCAGAAAAATAGCCACCAACAAATAAGGAAACCAGGCTCGTACCATGGATATTTTTTTTGCATTCTCCAAAGAGTTTTGACTCATGTCAATGCTTCCCATCCAAATGGTAGGCCATTGCTTTCTTGGAGGGAAATCCCATTCTTTTTTTGGTATTAGAAACCCTTTTTTGGCCGCATAAGTAACAATTCCTAAGCCAATCAAAGCACCAATTAAGGAAGGGAATTCGGGACCTAAAAAAACTCCTGTCAACAAGTAAGGAACTGTAAATGCCAATCCTCCAAACAAGGCAAAAGGAAAAATAGACAGCCCTTCCTTCCATGATTTATTCTTTCCAAAAAAACGGGTCATCATAACACACATAAACAAGGGAATAAAGGTGCCAATTATCGCATGAATAATGGCTACATTAGTAGTTATAATTTGAAGATAATCCTGAAATATCATATTATTTTCTGCCAACGCTGAAGTGATTTCAGGGTTTTCCAGACCACCCTTTACTCCAACAAGTATAGGTGTGCCGACAGCCCCAAATGTAACCGGTGTGCTCTGAACCATTAAGCCCAACATAACAGCGGCCAAGGCCGGAAAGCCCAATGCAAGTAGTAGAGGAGCAGTAATAGCTGCTGGAGTCCCAAATCCCGCTGCACCTTCTATAAAAGCACCAAAAAGCCAAACAATAATTACCACCTGTACTCTACGATCCTGACTAATATTTGAAAATCCATTCCGTATGGTTGTAATTCCTCCTGAATATTTTAGAACATTGAGTAATAGAATGGCTCCAAATATTATATATAGAATGTCAAAAGTTATAAATAAGCCCTGTATTGTTGATGCCAAAGCATCAATCCATGACATTCCCCAAATAATCACTGCTATCAATAAAGTCATGACATAAATAACTGGCATAGCTCGACGTGCCGGCCAACGAAATTTTACTAGTAAAACGGCAGCTGTTAATATGGGTAATAAAGCAAGAAAAGCCTGTGTAGTTATGGTCATGGTTAATTGTTTATTTTAAAAAACGAGACAACAAATGACTGCATGATTAATTTTACGGAAATGATTCTATTGACATGTTTATATGTATACCTGTCAACGAAAATAGCATATTTTTTCTAATTCCTGAAAACTAAGCAAATTCAATTATTTATTTGACAATGATGAATCCTTATAATTATTGAATAACAAATAAAAATAAATTAATTATACGTCTTTTTCCTTAGCCTCTTCTTCTAGGTCTATCATATGAGCTACGGTTTCGATAATTCTATGATGACGTTTTACAAATGGGTTTGTAGTATCCCAAACATATCCTGCAAGAACAGCACAAATTTGTTTTTTGATAGCTGGATTCTCAGGTCGATGGAAAAATAATTTTTGCAAATTACCGGTATACCATTCCTTTACATAGGAAGCAAATACATCCACTCCATTTTTAATATATTCAGTATATTCTTTTTCCCAATCTACGGGTTCATTGTTGATTTGTTTATAAGCTAATTTGGATGCCAATAAACCCGATTCCGTGGCAAAGGTTACACCAGATGAAAATACGGGGTCTAAAAATTCTGCACTATTACCGGTAAGCGCATATCCATCACCATAAAGTTGTTTGACTGATTTGGAAAAATTTTGAATTATTTTAGGTTCGAATAAAAATTCAACATCCTTAAACCTGTTATAATAATAATCAGAAATCCTTAGCATTTCAGACAAAACTTCAGATGGAGTTCCTTTATATGAATTTATAAAATCTGTAGGTCCTACAAACCCAATACTCGTATTTCCATTGGAAAAAGGAATCACCCAGAGCCAAACATGTGTATTTATAACATCAAAGGTAATCAAGGTACCTTCCCTTCCTTCGGGTCTATTAATGTCCTTCACCTGCGCAAAAATTGAAGAATGTTTAGGTAGGGTTGAAGGAATATCCAAGTTGAGAAGTCTTGGTAAAACTCTTCCATAACCACTTGAATCTATAATAAATTTAGCATGAATAGTTTTTAAACTTCCATCTTTCTTTTTTATAATTGTTTTAGAATTTGAACCATTAAATGATACATCAATTACTTCATTCTCAAAATTAATAGAAACACCTTTTTTTTGAACCTCGGTTGCTAAAGTATTGTCAAATTCATCCCGAGGAACTTGCCAGGTCCAGTCCCAACCATCGGTATGTTTGATGCTAAAATCAAAATCACAAACAATATCTTTCTTTAAAAACCGAGCGCCTTCCTTTTTTTCAAAATTTCTTTTAGTCAGACATTCCAATAATCCCACCTCTTCAAAATGATCCATGCATCTGGGTAATAAACTTTCCCCAATTACATATCTGGGAAACTTCGACTTCTCAATTATTTTGACATTGACATTATTGTTCTTTAAATAAGAAGCTGAAACACAGCCCGATGGACCTGCTCCAATAATAAGTACATCTACGGATTCTTCAACCATTTTTTAATTGAGATTTTATGAATAAAAAATACTAAATTTGTCGAGTAAAATTAGGAAAAATCGCTGAGATTTTCATCAAACCTCAATATAAAATATGTTAGAAATAGAAAAAGAATTAGAATTAATTAATTTCTATGCTGTTCTTTTTAAAAAAAATAAGATTAAATTAAGTGAAGCAATTTTAAACAGAGTAAATAAGAGCTTTGAATTTTTAAAAGAATTTTCTCAGAATAAGGTTATATATGGAGTGAACACAGGGTTTGGCCCAATGGCTCAATATAAAATTGATGATAAAGACAGAATACAGCTCCAATATAATTTAATAAGAAGTCATGCCTCCGGTACTGGAGAACCATTGGCTCCAGTTTATGTAAAATCAGCGATGCTGGCTAGATTGAATACTTTATGTTTAGGTAATTCAGGGGTTCATCCATCGGTTATAAGTTTGATGATAGAATTGATTAATCGAGATATTACACCTCTAATTTATTCGCATGGTGGGGTAGGAGCAAGTGGAGATTTGGTGCAACTAGCTCATCTTGCCTTAGTTTTAATTGGTGAAGGTGAAGTATTTTATAAAGGGGAGTTATTAGCTACTTCAAGAGTTTTTGAAATTGAAAAATTATCTCCAATCAAGGTTGAATTAAGAGAAGGATTGGCCTTAATGAACGGCACCTCTGTAATGACCGGAATTGGGATTGTGAATACAATTTATGCCCAGAAATTATTGGATTGGATTGTTGGATGTTCAGTGGCAATCAATGAAATTGTAAGCGCTTATGGTGATCATTTGTCCTTCGAATTAAATGAAACAAAAAAGCATAAAGGTCAACAGCGCATTGCAAAAATAATGCGTGATGCACTATCCGATAGTCAATTGATTAAAAATAGAGAAGATTATTTGTACAATGGAGAAGCCAAGGATTCTGTTTTCAAGGAAAAAGTCCAAGAGTATTATTCATTGAGATGTGTGCCTCAAATTCTGGGGCCGGTTTTGGATACGTTAGATGGTGTGAAAAAAATATTGATCGAAGAGGTCAATTCTGCAAATGATAATCCTATAGTTGATGTTGAAAATGAACATGTTTACCATGGAGGAAATTTTCACGGTGATTATATTTCATTGGAAATGGACAAATTGAAATTGGTAGTAACTAAATTAACCATGCTTTCTGAACGTCAGTTAAATTATTTGCTTAATCATAAATTGAATGATATTCTACCACCCTTTGTGAATCTAGGCAAATTAGGATTGAATTTTGGTATGCAAGGAGTTCAATTCACGGCAACATCTACAACTGCTGAGAATCAAACATTATCGAATCCAATGTATGTGCATAGCATACCCAATAATAAT
>JAUXGV010000174.1 GCA_030621915.1 Flavobacteriaceae bacterium | reverse complement strand
ACAAACAATGGTACGAGTAATTTGCCAATAGGAACTCAGGTTACAGATTTGTTACCAACAGGGTTTACATATGTGGGTGATAATGGAAGTGGAGCTTATAATTTAGGAACAGGAATTTGGAATGTTCCAGCGATAGTAAATGGGGCAATATCTACTTTACAGATAACCGCAACAGTTAATGCAACAGGTGTTTATACAAATATTGCGGAAATTACGGCAAGTCCAAATTTTGACCCGGATTCTACACCAGGAAATGGAAATCTCGGAGAAGATGATATGGATAATGTTACACCTGTTCCAGTGCCGGTGTCTGATTTAGAATTGACTAAAACTGTGGATAATGCGACTCCAATAGTTAGTGCTAATGTTGTATTCACAATCACGGTAACTAATAATGGACCTAGTGATGTTACTGGAATTATAGTTGCTGATTTATTACCAACAGGATATACTTATGTAAGTGATGACGCAACTGGAGATTATGTTCCAGGAACAGGTATTTGGACAGTTGGAGGAATTTTAAATGGAAATATATCTACTTTAAATATAACAGCAACTGTAAATGCAGCTGGAGTATATAATAATATAGCCGAAGTTTTAGCATCTGATAACTTGGATTTAGATTCTACACCAGGTAATGGAGTTCTTGCAGAGGATGATACAGATAGCATATCTGTTGCTCCAATTGCATCTTCTGATCTTAGTTTAACTAAGACGATAGACAATAATACACCAAATGTAGGAAGTACTGTAATATTTACTTTAACAGTTTCAAATAATGGGCCAAGTGATTTGCCACTGGGTACTCAAGTTGCTGATTTATTATCAACAGGGTACACTTATGTTAGCGATAATGGTGCTGGATCTTATGATGATACAACAGGGGTTTGGAATGTTCCAACTATAGCTAACGGATCAACATCTGAATTAGAAATTACAGCAACGATTAACGCTACTGGAGTTTATACAAATATTGCAGAGATTACTACTGCATCTAATTTTGATCCAGATTCAACACCAGGAAATGGAATTCTAGCTGAAGATGATATGGATAGTGTTACACCTACTCCAAGTGCAGTTTCTGATGTAGAATTGACAATGATAGTTGATAATGCAACACCTAATGTGGGAAGTAATGTGGTATTTACCATATCAATTTTAAACAACGGACCAAGTGATGCTACAGGAATTATAGTGGCTGATTTATTACCCACAGGATATACATTTATAAGCGATGACTCAGCTGGTGCATATATTTCTGGAACAGGCATTTGGACAGTTCCAACTATATTGACAGGCAATACATTAATCTTAAATATCACCGCTACTGTGAATGCAAGTGGTAATTATACAAATGTAGCTGAAGTTACAGTGGCTGATAATTTAGACCCTGATTCTGTCCCAGGGAATGGAGTTCTGGCAGAAGATGATATGGACAGTGTTACTACAATACCATTAGAAGTATCAGATTTAGAGTTAACTAAAACAGTTGATAATAATACCCCAATTGTAAGTACAAATGTAGTGTTCACTATTACCATATTTAATAATGGGCCAAGTGACGTTACTGGAATTGAAGTGACGGATTTAATCCCTTCTGGATATACATTTGTTAGTGATGATGGAACTGGAGCGTATGTTTCGGGAACTGGTATCTGGACAATTCCGAGTATATTAAATGGAAACACAGAAACCTTAAATATAACAGCTTTAGTAAATTCAACAGGAGATTACAATAATATTGCCGAAGTAACGGCCTCCGATAATTTGGATCTGGATTCTACGCCAGCAAATGGTATTGGAACAGAAGATGATATGGATAATGTTATTACAACTCCTATTGCTTCATCTGATTTAGGTTTGACTAAAACAATTGATAATGCGAATCCTTTAGTGGGAAGTAATGTAATATTCACTTTATCGGTTATAAATAATGGTGCAAGTGATTCTCCAATTGGAACTCAAATTACTGATTTGCTTCCAACAGGATATATTTATGTGAGCGATAATGCAGCAGGAGCTTATAATTCTGCAACAGGAATTTGGAACGTTCCGGCCATTGCAAATGGAGCCACATCATTATTGCAAGTAACAGCAACAGTAAATGCGACGGGTAATTACACAAATATTGCTGAAATTACAGTTGCACCTAATTTTGATCCCGATTCAACTCCATCGAATGGAATTGTAGCAGAAGATGATATGGATAGTGTTACACCGGTACCAGTAGCAGTTTCTGATCTAGAGTTGACAAAAACAGTTGACAATACAACTCCATTGGTTGGAAGTAATGTAGTATTTACGATAACGGTGGTTAATAATGGACCAAGCGAAGCCCCAGGAATTGAAGTTACTGACTTTTTACCAACAGGCTATACCTATGTTTCTGATGATGTAGCAGGTGCTTATGTTTCAGGTACAGGTGTTTGGACGATTCCAAGTATCTCTAGCGGAAGTAATGAAGTTTTAAACATAACAGTTTCAGTAAATGCAACAGGTATTTATAATAATGTAGCAGAAGTTACTGCTTCTGATAATGTAGATTTAGACTCTACTCCAGGAAATGGGGATATTAATGAAGATGATCAGGATGAAATAGCTACAATCCCAGTACCGGTTTCAGATATTGAATTGTCCGTTTCGGTTGATAACCTTACTCCATTGGTTGAAACGAATGTTGTGTTTACAATATCAGTAGTTAACAATGGACCAAGTGATGCTACTGGAATTGAAGTAACAGATTTGTTACCAACTGGATTTACTTATGTAAGTGATGATGGCTCTGGAGCCTATACATCGGGAACAGGTGTTTGGATAATACCGGCAATTTCTAATGGCGGTACAGTTACTTTAAACATTACAGCATTTGTAGTTGTTATAGGTGATTACACAAATATTGCAGAAGTTACAACAGCAAATAATTTTGATCCGGATTCAACACCGGGAAATGGAATTTCGACAGAAGATGATCAGGATGAAATAACCCTAATCCCGATACAAGTATCAGATCTTGAGTTAACTAAAACTGTTGATAATTTAAGCCCTTATGTGGGTACCAATGTTGTGTTTACAATCAACGTAACCAATAATGGTCCAAGTGATGCAACAGGAGTAGAAGTGATGGATTTACTTGAAAGCGGTTTTGTTTATATAAGTGATGATAGTTCAGGAAACTATAATAATGGATCCGGTAACTGGAATATAGGAAATGTAATTTCGGGAGAGACTATCGTTCTAAATATTACAGCAAGTGTGATTACAACGGGAACATACGATAATATAGCAGAAGTAATTGCATCTGATAATTTAGATCTTGATTCAACGCCAGGGAATGGATTATTAACCCAAGATGATCAGGATGAAGTTAATTTGACACCTATACCTGTGGCTGATTTAAGCTTGGTGAAATCGGTTAACGATATGAACCCAACAACTGGAGATATGATTATATTTACTTTAACGGTTCACAATGATGGTCCAAGTCCTGCAACCAATGTGGCAGTAGAAGACTTTATTCCGGATGGATATGGAAATATCACTGCAATAACTGCAGGATCAACTTTATTAGCTAATCAGATTACTTGGGCTGGACTGAATGTTGGTATTGGTGCTGATGTTGTCTTAGAATTCAGTGTAGAAGTATTAACTACAGGAGCCTATGAAAACAGAGCAGAAATTGTTGACTCTGGTCAAATTGACCTTGACAGTGCACCAAATTCTAGTTTTGACAATGATGATATAGCAGATGGATTAGTTGATGATGATGAAAGTACACTTATTGGCATGGTTATAAACTTTTTACCAACAGCTGTTGACGATGATATTATTGTGGTTGAAAATACAATTGATAATTCGATAATGATATTATTAGATAATGGCAACGGTGTTGATGATTTTGGTGGTGACGGACCAAGTTCCAAACCTATTGTCATAGCAACGCCAGCTTCAAACGGTGTGGCAACTATAAATGATAATGGATCACCCAATGATCCTACTGATGATTATGTGACCTATACGCCAGATACTGATTTTGTTGGATTCGATACATTTACATATACTATTGAAGATGGACAAGGGTTGATTGGAAGTGTGAATGGAGATACTTCAACGGCAACAGTTACTATAGAGGTATTGGTAGATACAGATGGAGATTTGGTGGGAGATATTTATGATATTGATGATGACAATGATGGTATACTTGATACTGTAGAAGGATCGGCAAATTCTGATAGCGATATTTATCCGGACAGTTTAGATATAGATTCTGATAATGATGGGATACCAGATAATATCGAAGCTCAGCCAACGGTTGGATATATAATTCCTTCGGGAACAGATTCAGATAAAAATGGATTGGATGATGCTTATGAAAGCAGTCCAGGAGCAGGTGAGGGATTAACTGTTGAAAATACTGATGGTGATTCAATGCCTGATTATTTAGATTCTGACAGCGATAATGATAATGTGCCAGATTCCTTAGAGGGTCATGACGCAAATCATGATAGTTTGGCCGACGTTTTACCTACTGGAACCGATTTTGATGAAGATGGTCTGGATGATGGCTATGAAGGTGCTGACATGAATGATGGTTTTAATGTAAATGACGAAATAACTGATCCTTTAGTAGATTTACCAAATACAGATGCTGATAATGAAGCTGACTATAGAGATACCGACGATGATAATGATGGAATTGCAACCATAGATGAAGATTTAAATGGCGATAGTGATCCAACTAATGATGATACCGATGGTGATATCGTTAGAAATTATCTGGATATTGATGATGATAATGATGGTATTTTAACGTCAGAGGAAGGAACAGATGATTTCGATAATGATGGTTTATCAAATTATTTAGATCTTGATGCGGATGGTGATGGATTACCTGATAATGTAGAAGGTCAGTTAACCGATGGATTTATTTTGCCAACATTTATTGACTCTGATTATAATGGTTTAGATGATGCTTACGAAATTACCCCTGGGAGTGGAGAAGGAATTTCCCCGGTTGATACAGATTCTGATGGTGACTTGGATTACCTAGATGAAGATAGTGATAATGACAATGTTCCGGATAGAATTGAAGGACACGACTTTAATCATGATGGAGTAGCTGATAGAGCTGAAAGTGGCAATGATGCAGATAATGATGGATTGGACGATGGGTATGAAGGCTCGGATATCAATGATGGGTTTATTCCAAATGACGAAATAATAGACCCTAGAACAGATTTACCAGATACAGATACAACTGAAGATGTTGATTACAGAGATATTGATGATGACGGCGATGGAATAGAAACATCCGAAGAAGATGGTAATGAAGATGGTGATCCAACAAATGATGATTGTGATGAAGATTTTACACCAAATTATCTGGATGTTACACCATGTAATATTGTACCCAGCGGATTCTCTCCAAATGGAGATGGAGTGAATGATACTTTAGTTGTTCCAGCCTTGTCTGAGTATCCTAATTTTGTAATGAAAATTTATAATAGATACGGTACAAAAATATATGAATATAGCAGAAATGGAGCTGCTGATCCAGATTGGTGGGATGGGTCATCTAGTCATAAATGGAATATATCGGGCGATCAAGTACCTGTTGGAACATATTTTTATTCTATAGAGTTCAATAAAGACGATAGAAAACCTGAAACAGGATGGATTTATTTAAATAAATAATATTAGATTTGCAGCTATTTGGAAAATGAGATTTATCTCGTTGCCAATATTTAAATCCCCTTATGAAAAAAAGATATTTTATATTAGTTATAGGATTTATTATATTCGTATCTGATATGTTTGGGCAACAAGATCCTCAATATACTCAATATATGTATAATATGAATGTTGTAAATCCAGCTTATGCAGGATCACGAGGGACATTGAGTTTAGGCTTTTTAGGCAGAACCCAATGGACCAATGTAGATGGAGCACCTAAGACTTTAACCTTTGATGCCCATGCACCTGTTGGAAGAAAAGTTGGGATGGGATTTTCTGTTATCGCAGATGAGATTGGACCGGTAAAGGAGCAAAATATATATGTTGATTTATCTTATACAATTACCACATCAGATGTTGGAAGATTGGCCTTTGGATTAAAGGGGG
>JAUXGV010000253.1 GCA_030621915.1 Flavobacteriaceae bacterium | reverse complement strand
TAAGAATTACCATGCTTATATTCAATATGGCTAGATTATTATTTTATGATCTTGAGTTGGTTAAGCATTTATCATTTTCCCATGTACCTTCTAATGAATTCAATGGTATTATATTTCCAGCACAATTCAAAAAATTACCTTGATCATCTTTTTTAATAACTTTCATTTTGCCTAACTGAATATTAAAAATAACT
Organism: Flavobacteriaceae bacterium; assembly: GCA_030621915.1. GTDB lineage: Bacteria > Bacteroidota > Bacteroidia > Flavobacteriales > Flavobacteriaceae > Lutimonas. Next base: position 2,256 of record JAUXGV010000253.1, on the reverse strand, counting down.
TCTTCAATCAAATCATATTTAACTAATGATTCATTTTTTTCTATAATTTGAATTCCAATTCGATTATTATGTAGATCCATGTCAGAAGAAATTTTATCAGGCAAATAGCCATCCTCCAGTCTGTTCTTTTTAAAAGTTTTATAATTCCCCTTTTCGTGCGCTATCCCTAATTTTAATGATGATTTGGCACCCATATTTTGTGCTAACCTAGCCATCCAATAACTATGTTTAAAGGCATCTGATTGTCCACCATTTATATCGTTTATAATCTGGTTAGTTTCTGAAATAGAATCAGTTACCTTTAACGCATCCTGGGATATAATTAAGGCTCTCTTTGCTTTGAAAGGATGAATAATAACCCACCATTTTTCCGGTGATGACAATTCAAAAAAACTTTGAGCTTTTGACTGAGAATATGTATTTAAACTTGAAAGGAAAAGGAACACCCAAAATAGTTTCATATCTTAGACTGAATTTACTTTATTTCAAATTCATTTGAAACACCCTCAATAAATACCTGATACTTCCCTTTTGGCAAATAATGTTTACCATTGTCTTTCTTTTCAATCATTGCATTCTTAAATTCTTTATTATAATTCTTTAAACCCTTTTTTGAAAACGTCAAATCATAATCTTCAAAATTAAATCCTTTTTCAGCTTCAACTGTCAACTCATTTAAAATACTGCCTTTATTCGATTTAATTTGAATGATTCAACAAATTTATCTTAGTTTGATTTGATGAAAAAATTTATTTTTCCCATTTCCAGTCTCGGCCAATTATTAATTTCTCTTTTAAATTATTAGTTATCATAAATTGTTTGGTGGTTTCACTATCCATTTTCGCCGCTGGCAAATTATCTGCATTTGCCAAACCGTATAACATCATGGTTCCAAACCTTGCAGTATTTGTTATATGGGTTTTGTTTACCAAATTAAAATCATCACAATCAGAATGGTAACACCCATAAACAGAAGGATCTAAATTGCTATGAACCGATAAAATTGGAACACCTTCCAACATAAAGGGTTGATGATCGCTATGTAATCCTGATTTATTGGAAAATTTGTTTTGATAAATACTGTCTTGCTTCTGAATCAATGCCCCTAATTCTGTAAAAAAATCTTGATCATCCAATTTTCCACCTGCGTTCATTCCAATGGGATTACCAGCCATATCCAGATTCATCATATATTTAATTTGATCAATATGGCCCTTTTCAACAGCCTGTTCTACCAAATACTTTGAGCCCAAAAGCCCCTGTTCTTCACCCATGAATAGCACAAATTTCACCGTTCTTTTAGGATGGAGATTATTTGCTTTAAATGCTCTTGCAATATCAAGAACAGCAAAAGAACCTATTCCATTATCGATGGCACCAGTAGCCAAATCCCATGAATCTAAATGACCTCCAATAATTATTTCCTCATCCGGCAATTCCTCTCCTTTTAGTGTGGCAATTACATTTCTTGCCTTAATTATATTGCTGTTGTTGGTCATTTTTATATGGGCAAAACCTTTGCGTTTTTTTAATTTTTCTTTTAAATCTTCTCCATTTTCCTTACCAATACAAACAGCAGGAATCGATAATAGGGCACCGGTTACCGAAGCAGTACCTGTTAATAATACTCCATTGTCTATCTTATTTGAAATGACAATCCCAATAGCTCCATATTGAATGGCCAAAGCTGCTTTTTCACTTCTGTGCAAATTTTGTAATCCTTTTTTACTTCCCTCTAAAATTCCAATGCTCACAAAAGCAATTTTTCCTTTAACTGCTTCAGCATTGTTCAAATAATCTTCTTCCAAACCATTTCCCATATCAACTATTTCTCCTGAGACTTTTGATTCAACAGGTGAATGGCCTAGGGTAACCACATTGATCTGTTCTCCATCAATATCTAAAGATACTTCTCCCCTTGACCACGCCTCAACTTCAAAAACCTGATACGCTACATTTTCAAATCCATATTCTTTAAACTTATTGAATACATATTCCTCTGCTTTTGCCCCATTACTGGAACCTGTCAATCTATGTCCTATGGTTTCAATAGCTTCTTTTAAGGTACTATAAGCCTTTGAATTTTCATTTATTTCGGTGTCAATTCTAGCAAAAAGTTCTGCATCGGATTCTGCCTTTTTAATATCGGAACAAGAAATTTGTAGGAGACCAACAATCAATAAATAAGTGATTATTTTCATTTTGATTTTTAATTTTTTATAAATATATGAATTTATCAATTTGAATAATTTTAAT
>JAUXGV010000007.1 GCA_030621915.1 Flavobacteriaceae bacterium | reverse complement strand
AACCCATACGTATCACTCCAACCAGGCATATCCATATGAATGGCAACATTTTCTCTTTTTGTATCATCCATTACATGTTCTATCGAATTGAAATACAGCTTGGTTTCCCAATTGTTAATATGATCTCTAAAATCAGCTATCTCATAAGTAACAGAGCTAATTAGGGCTGTAGCACGAGACACATCCATTGGAAGTGCAGGATAACCAACATCTGTGGCCTTATCATAAATTAGAGTGGCAAGAAGGCTTCCTTTTTCAGCAAGTTTAAATCCTGCCGAAGTAGAAATATTAAATTTTTCATATTGTGAATATTCAATTTCTTCTCCTCCACCTGCAAAATAGTTGTCAGAGTTCCTATATATGATATCGCTATTGAAATAAAATTTGTTTTCAGACCAATTAAACGCTCCGCTTAAAATTTTTGCGGCCCCATTAGACTCGAATCCACTGTCAAGACCCATGTCCCATCCTTCTTGTTCGAACTCACTCTTTTTTAGTTTTAAATCAATTCCTCCGCCAATAGTTGCTCCATGTTCTGATCCCTGCTGACCAGATTTTAAACTAACCTCAGATAAATTTGAAATATCTACATAAGAGGTTATCGGATCCATTTTATCTGTACAGGCACCAAAAATCTGCATGCCATCTATGGTAACCTTTAACCGTTCTGAACTCATATTGTTCATAGCCGGTTCCCAGGCGTAGTTCCCACGTTTAATCATGGTAACCTTTTGTGATTTTTCCAAATAATCATCTACCGAAGCCAAAGGCTTGACTTGCCTTTGATTATTTAATTCCTCTCTACTAATTACAATTACTTCTTCCAAATCTACAGTTAGAATCGAATCAATAGGTGCCTCCTGAGCCTTGATCAGAAATGTAACAAAATTTAAGAATAAGCCTAATATGATTTTATTTATCATGATATGAAAATTAAGGCTACCCAATTAGGTAGCCATGATGAATACCTAGAATTCCAATTCAAAAAACAAACTACTGCTTTCGTTATCATCGGTAACCAACTCTCCTTTTACCAATTCATGATTTTCATTCAGCAATCTTAAATTTAATTTCCAATACCCGGTCATTGTCAATGATAGTTTTCCGCTATACATTTCTTCATGAACATCATATGTGAGGTCTTCATTATTTGGGGATGAATGATTACCCATACTAGGCATTCTCGGGTCTAATTCAATTAAGTAGTTCTCAACTATTGAAAAATTCATCATATCCTCCATCTTATACAAACCCGCTGAAATATCATTGACTTTAACCTCCGGATTCAAGGGGTCTTTGAGAGCTAGTACGTACTTGATACCATCCTCTCCCATAAAAACTGAAACAACACGTTTATCTGACGGCATTACATGAATTTCATCTTCTGCAACATAATTAACGCCATCAATATTATAGTTTAAGGTTAACGTCCAACCTTCATTTCCCATACTTGCCATTTGAAACACAATATAGCCCATGTAGATGGTTTGCTTTCCTTCTACTTTTTCTATATCGGAATTCGGACATGAATGCATTTTATCCGTCATATGCATTACCGGCTTCCATTCTAAAGATGCATTGGTAACAAAATTATTGGTTGCTTTTTCAGTGATTCGAAGTGTAATATCATTATATCCTTGTGAAATTATTCCGTCAACTGAATACACTTCAATTGTATGCGTTTCATTTGTGATTTCTTGAATTTTTATCAAATCTTCGATTTCTTTATTTAGATCATATTGACCATCATCATTATCATCTGTACAAGAAATAAAAAAGATAGAAAATAGAATTGTATATAAAAATATATTTGTTTTCATAGTATTATTTTTAAGGTCGATTGTATTGATTACAATTATACCTAGTTGATTTAAAATTATTTATTGAATATAGAGTTCGCCAATTACAAGCATAATTGAACTCTATTTAAGGTTGAGGTAAGGTTAAAACTGGGGCGGACGTAGCAAAAAATTTACGAATAAATCCTCTTTTATAAAAGAAATAAATAAAGGATTGTCAAGCATATTCTCTTGGATGACACTATTTTCTTCTTCCGAAAAAGTTAATACACTAATCAATTTTTCCAAATCCATTTTTGGAGGGATTGGCATAGAATTATCAGAATTAAGATTCTGCTGTTTTTCTATTTGATCTCCCAAGTAACACTTGCCATTACATGCCAATATGGGTTTATCCCTGTTCTCGCAAAGTTCGTTTACGATAAGGTCGTAATTAATCAAATACTCAAGTATTGGCAATGCCGGTTGTAGCATTGCAAGAATGTAAATATTGAGTAAAAAATGTGTAATTATGAGTCTTTTCATATCTGATAATAGCACAAAAGTAGACAAGAATATCTCTTATTATTATGACAAATATCAGTTTACACAATCAATCCAATTTCTGATTTAAAATTTCTTCAAAATTCTCATTTTTTAATTTCTCTAAAAACAACATTTCTCCATAAAATTGCCAGTCAAAATTAATACTTTGATTGGCTAAATGAACATGATGATCCTGATCCAAAATATAATTATCCGGTTTGGTAAGAATTCGGGTCTTACCATAAACTACTTCCAGTTCTTTTCTCAATGCCTTAAATTCTTGAGGAAGATTCTTGATTTTTTCCATGGCAATTTTTTCTTCCTCTTCATTCTTAGCCAAGTCAAAAGCGTTTAATAATAAAAGTGATCGAGAAGAAAATTGAACCAATTTATTCACCTGTTCATACACCTCCAAAGTATAGTTGTTTCTGATAGCTTTTGATTGCATATCTTTTATTTTGAAGGTTATAATTTTACCTGTATCGATTGAATTCTTAGCTTCCTCAAGGCGCTTCGCATATTTTTTACTCCATGCACCTTTGTTATTTTTAGTTGGAAAATCAATCACAGCATCTTCTATTGGGTTTTCCGATCTTTTTAAATAATTTCTTTTGTTAGCCTTTAATAAGGCATTTTTCCAAAAAGCTACTGGCTGTTCCAATTTATCAATAAATGCGAAAGATGTATCGCTTAATGCATTTGAAAATTCTCTGTGCCTATAGGCCGATTTTAATTCAGTTTTTGATCTTTTCTCGCCGGACCAAGTATACTCTGAAAAGGCTATAATTCCCCTATTATACAATTCAAAATGAGGTGAATCATCGTCCCAAAGCGTCAATAACAAACCATTCAATTCATTATTTATAGAGGTATTAGCAAAGGCCTTGATATTGTTTATATTGCTTTCTTCCTGAGGCATTAATACCCAACGCGTCTGGCCAGCTGTAGCTCCCATTACCTGCAATCCGTTCTTTCTGAACCAGGCCATTGCTCTATCATTTCCAATAGCTTCAGAATCACTATAATTCCATCTCATATAGATGCAATTTTTAGGAAATAAATCCAAAAATTCAAGTAATTTATGTTCATTTTCAGCCCAAATGCTATCCACTTCTTTTTCTGTAAGTTTTGTATTAAACATAGCACTGTACACTCCTGCCTGTTTTAAAGGCATATCATCCCAGAAAATAGGAATTCGGTTGTTTTCTTCTGCAAATTGAGAAACTTTATTCAACCAACCCAACTGTAATTCCAAGGCGGATTTCCCACTATTTCGACCTGTAGTATGCACTTCATCTCCCCCAACATGTAAATATTTTCCATGAGGTGTTGCCTCTATGGCATCTAAATATAGATCAAATTGAACCTCATAAGTCTTTGGATCCAAAGGGTTATATGCCCAATCACTCGTTGGGTCGTCTCTTAAACTCTTGTATTCATCTAGTTTAAGAACAAATGAAGAATGGCCTAAACCCTGAATTAATGGACTGATCTCAATATTTCTCTCTTTTGCATAATCACTCAACTTTATCCATTCTTCAATACTAAAGGCATCATCAGACCCGATAAGGGGTTGTCTTTTATAGGCAATTTTATCCTCCATTTCAGCAATAACACCGTTTACCTTATAACTAGCTAATTTATCTAGTAATTGATAATAGTACTCTGTTTTTTCCATATGGTGTTTCATGTCCAATTGAATAGCCCGAAATACCAATAGTGGATAATCTTTAATCCGAACCAAAGGCAATGCTACTTCCTGCTCCAATGCATCATCACTAAGTTGCTCAAGGCTCATAAAGGCGTAAAGGAGTCCTGCCTTATCTTTAGCCGTAATTTTTACTTGATTGTTAGAAATAATAAGCATATATCCCTCAGGTTTGATATCAGAAGATGTATCAACATGATAACTGATCTGAGCCTTTGACGGGTCGTTAGTCACTTTTATATTTTTAAGAACCGCTCCCAATTTAGGAAGGTCTACTTTTTCTTTGGCATATACAAAATGAAGATCAGCAGGTTTCAAATCACTAACTCCGGTAATCTCAAATTCTTGAGGTTGAGGCAATAAATTAAAATTTCCAGGTTTTTCAATGGTTGTATTACAGGAACTTATGATAAGAACAATTCCTAATAGGTAAATGGCTTTAAAAATCTTCATAATCAAAATTAAATTTTAAAATATTAAATGGCTTCCATATTGCAAACTTTTATTTCCCATGCATATGATTGTTTAAAGACCGAATATAATAAATTTGAAGCTAAAAAAAATGAATCAATCAAGCACAAAACAGACACTACTTACACACATGGTTATTCATCTATGAAATCCTTTCTAATTGGGTTAAAAACATCAACAAGTATTCCCTCTGCTGTACAAACAACCCCGTGAATGGCATTGGGTGGGACTAAAAAACAATCGCCTTGTTTCAATAATTCAGTTTTACCTGCAATGGTCACTTCAAAGGTTCCACTTTCTATATAGGTAGATTGGGAATGAATATGGCTATGAAGCTCGCCGATTCCTCCTTTCTCAAATTTTACCAATACCATCATAATATCATTGTTAAAACCTGTAATTTTTCGCTGGATTCCGGAGCCTACTTCCTCCCAATCTTGTTGTGAGCTATTTAATAAAGGTTCGCTTGAATATTTCATATTGTTATTTTTTCAAGTGTTTATTAGCAAATTTGATATACTGTTCCCAATCATATTCTGTAACATCATGTTTTCCTGTACGGATATGGTAGCCAATAGTATTTTGAATTGGCTGATTTACTTTAGGCATCTGTATGGATGTAATTCCTTTCTTACCAAATAATTCATATACAGGTGTTGCATAATATCCCGAAAGAAATTCACCTTTGGGGTCAGCCCATTTATCTTCTGCGGCACTCGCAATATATACAGGTCTTGGTGCAATTAGTGCAATTAACATATGCTGATCAACGGGTAAAGCATTCACATTCTCATTATAGGCATCATAATTCTTACAACACCAATGCGGAAAACTTGTATTCATTCTTTTTACGGTTTCACCTATTTCTCGTCTTGACAATGCAGCTCCTCCACAACCCGAATTATTTGATATAACCAGGGCAAATCGTTCATCCATTGCTCCAGCCCATAAAGAAGTTTTGCCCAGTCGAGAATGTCCCATAACTACAACCTTCTCTTGATGGATATCTGAATCCTTTTCAAAATAATCCATGGCTTTTGTCAAGCCCCAAGCCCATGCCGAAATCGAACCCCATTCATGATCGGCTGGTCTTTTTTGATTTTTAGCGTAGAAAAAAGGATGAATTCCATCGGAAAAATCATTTTTATCCGGATCTATTTCTCCATAATATATGGTGGCCAAGCCATAGCCCGCCGAAATAATTTTTTCGAGGTCCCATCTATTATTTCTAACACCCCGAGATGCTCCGGAAGCCTTGTGATCATTTATTCCAGTTTTTTCATCATTAAAAACCCAAGACTTGGTTATAAATATTTCCTTTTCCTTTGTAATTGTATGGTTTCCATTAAAATTATAACTTAGAAATAAGGGTGCTTTGTCAATATTTTTAGGCAGGTAAATAAGCATGTTAACTTCTAATTCTTTGTCTTGCTTTCTGAATTTTAACAACACTTGCTTTCTAATTGCCGTATTGTTCAATGCCTCATGACTTTCCTCAATGACTTCATAAGACGAAATATTCAGTTCACCGGGTAATTTACCGTAGACATTTTCTTCAAAAAGACCGATAATTTCTGGTCGGCGTATCTTTTTCCAAGTAGTAACATTATTTACAGGTGTACCGTCATGCAATAGCAGCGGGTCAGGTAATGTATATTCTGGGATTTTTAATTCGTTATAATTGGCTTTTTCCTGCGAATAGCAAAGAACTGTAATGAATAATAAACTTATACTTAAAAACAATCTCATCTTAATAATTTTTATGGTTTTGATATCGGTTCATAAATTTTATATTGTTCTATTATATGCTTCTATTTTTTTTAAATTCTAATGAAACAAATATGGAGCCACCTCAGAGAGAGAGAATTTAATCATACAATTCAACCAAACGCTGTGCAGCTCTAATATCATAATCTCTACCAGTTCGATTTTCAATGACTTGCTTAGCCATGGGGATGGCTTCCATCGCGACAGTTCCGCCTAAGGTTTCCAAGCTATTGAATGCATGAACACGCACCATTACATTTTCCTCTTTTAACGCTGCTATTAATACAGGTGTAGCCACATCCGACATGCCTAAATTACACAAGGCTTCCGCCGCTGTAATCCGAACATCGGGGTTTTCATCATTAAGCAGTTCTATAAGATTGTTTGTTGCTGATCCAGCATCTGTACCTAAAATCAAACAGCCCGTTGCGCCCCAATACCTCACTGTGGCATTGCCATCATTCATGAATTCAATGATTTGATCGAGCTTGGCTTTATCTCTCATGGTTGATATTGTGGCAGCATGTAGAATTTTTTCAACAGGATAATTGGTTGAATGCACAAAATCAAATGAAAGTTGATCCATATTTCTTGTAGATAATTCTCCCTCTGGCATCAAACCTGTATCGTGAATTTCAAGCATCCAACGTTTATTTTCTGTTCTCATCCGAATCATCACATCATGATATTTCGGATCATTTGCCAGATTATTTACTTCCCAAGGGTCAACCGTAACATCATAAAGCTCCTCAGAAGGTTTTTGCTCCCAGAAAACACTTTGAGCCTCATTACATTCCCCCGCCAGATAGGCATCTTCCCACGATTTACAAGATGGTGCCCTCCATAAATATTCTATATATTGGCCATATATTCTATGCGGCATATAATTCTTGATATATCGATATTGCTGATCTCTAACCGCTCTCACCATATCAATTCGTTCATCCATACGACCTCTGAACAAGTGAACATATTTTGGTACTGCTGCCTGCTGATTACCTAAAAAGGCTTTTCCCTGCATATACTTCGGGATATCAATTCCTACTAAACTTAAGATGGTTGGTGCCAAATCAACAAAACTAACTAATCGATCTGTTCTAGTATTGGGCTTTCCGGGTGCCAAATGGCTATATTTTTCAGGAAATCTCCATATCATGGGTACTCTTGTACCGGATTCATAAACAAATCGTTTGCTGCGGGCTATCACACCTCCATGATCGCCATAATAAGCCACAATGGTATTATCTGCAAATCCTGAATCTTCTAGTTCTTGAAGAATCGCAGCAACTTGTGTGTCTAAATCTTCAATTTTATCGTAATACTGTGTCCAATCATGACGCATTTCCGGAGTATCAGGATGGTATGGAGGTAGTATCACCTTTAAGGGATCGTGTCTTAATTCTTCATTAGGAATACTTTTATGAATAGAACTTTCATGACTTACGCCAAGGTTGAATATGGCAAAAAAAGGTTGCCCTTCTTTTCTGTTTTTATAATGAGCATTTTTAGATGATTCATCCCAAACTCCGTCAGGCTTTATCATATTATAATCTTCCTTTGAATTGTTGCTTGTATAATATCCTGCTTCTCTCAGATATTGGGGGAAAAACATGATAAATTCAGGGGTTGGATATTTACTTCGCATATTTTGTGTACCCATAGATGGCGGATACATTCCGGTAATTATCGTCGATCTTGCGGGAGCACATACCGGGGCATTAGCGAAAGCATTTTCGTATAAAACACCTTCTGTTGCCAGTTTATCAAAAGTGGGTGTTGTGGCAAATTCATCACCATAACAACCAAAAAACGGACTATTGTCCTCACTAACGATCCATAAAATATTCGGTTTTTCGACGGTCAGTGATTGAGATTCAACAGTAAAGGGAATCAGGATTAAAAAAAATACAGAAATCAAATTTATAATCAATTCCATTTTAATTATTCTCTCCATATTGATTTCTTCTTTTTAAGTGTTTAAATTTTTTTAGCAATTAATCAGTAAATATAACCTCATATTTTAAAAAATACTATTGAAGAATTTTAATTAATATTTATGAATTGCATTTTAATGAAAATTTGTGTTTATAGTAAATCATGAACACAAATAAATTTTACTAGTTAATTGTACATTGACAAATTAATTCTCAAATAACCATTGGACAATTCTGGATATACTCAAATAGCATTAATTATCTACACCTTTGACCTTCATTTTAAGCGTATAGACAGATTTTCTGGCAGTGATAAAAAGTATATTCCTTTTCTTGCCTCCAAAGCAAACATTTGATGGGTTTTCAGGTACTTCAATTTCCCTGAGCAATTCACCATTGGGATTATAAACCCATACTTTACCAGATGTCAAATAAACATTTCCTTTATTATCTATAGTCATTCCATCGCTACCCTTTGGTGCAAAAAAAGTTTTATTAGCCAAACTTCCATCCTTTTGGATATCATATATCCAAATTTTATCGGCTTTAATATCCGCAACATATAAGGTTTTACCATCTGGTGTACCAATTAGTCCATTAGGTCTTTCGAAATCATCTATTACCCTAAAAATATTACCATCGGGGTTCAAATAATACACACCTTGAATATCTTGTTCTTGCCTGTGATCTATGGGCCACCATTTACGATGGTAATAGGGATCAGAAAAATAAATACCCCCATTTGGATCAATCCACAAATCATTTGGAGCATTCAAATGTTCATTGTCAAAGTCCTCATGCAATACTACAAGTTGCTTATTTTTATCAAAATAAGCCAGTTGATTTTTTTCATAAGCACAGGCCACCAATTGATTCTTAGCATTAAAATACAAACCATTTGATCGACCTGTTCCTGCTTTGTAAAGAGAAATGCCGGCTTTTTGATCCCAAATATGAATTTTATCATTGGGTTGATCGGTAAAATAAACACGACCGTCAGGAGCTACTGCTGGTCCTTCGGTAAAAATAAAACCGGTTCCAGCCAATTGAATTTTTTTATTTTTTGAAAATAGCTTGTTTTTTTTATTTTGGCTCACAATTGCGGCTGTGGTAAAGGAAAAAAAAACAAATACAAACAATTTTATTTTTAGCATAATGGTTTGGTTTTACACTACAAATATGGTGTGTTTACCTTTAAATTCAACATAAAATTAGGATTCCAAAATTTCCAGTTGTTTTAATATATCTTCTTCAGAAACGGGATATGGCTTCCCTGCTCTTATTGTCTGATAAACATCTTCAAACACATGAATATATGTAGATCTATCAGAAGTTATTTTTTGATGGTTTTTAATTCCGTCCGATGATATGGTGGTTAGGGTTCCATATTTATCAGTATCTTCAATACCATATGTTGGATTTCCAGGTAGAATACCTTCTAACAATTGTTTTTCCTGAATATCACTTCTATCCCTGATAAATGAACCTTTTGTTCCATGGAGAACGAAAGAAGGCTGTGCTTCTGTAACCAACATACTCATGGTAATAAATACTTGTAATTGATTAGGATATATTAAATGAATCTGGGCATAATCATCAACTTTAGTTTTTGGTCGAAAATAACCCAAACTTTTGTACCATGATATAGGTTTGCCAAAAAGAGCAATTACCATATCTAATAAATGAGGGCCTAAATCGTAAAGTAATCCACTTCCAGGAATTTCAGTTTCTTTAGCTACTTTCGGACCAATGCCATACCTATACCTGTCATATCGAAAATGAACCTCTACCAATTTCCCTAAATTCCCGGAATCCAGCACTTTCTTTACAGATAGAAAATCGCTATCATATCGTCTATTTTGATAGGGAAGAATGAAAATGTTATTTTTTTTGGCCTCTCGAAATAGTTTTTTTGCTTGTGAAGAAGTAACTGTAAAGGCTTTTTCAACCAATACATGTTTATTTGCATGAATTGCTTTTAATGCAAATTCAAAATGGGTATTAGTTGGCGTATTGACAATTATCAATTCAACTTCAGGATCCAATAATATTTCATCCACCGAAATGTAACTTATGATTTTTGGATAAATAATGTGTGCTTCCTTTTTTGACCGCTCTACAATGGCATACAATTCAAATCCAGCATGTTCATTTAAAAAGGGGCATTGAAATAATTTACCTGACATTCCATAAGAAAGCACTCCCGTTTTTATTGTCTTTTTCATGTGATTTTTGATTCATCAATTATTTTAAATAGTATCGTGTAATTACAATCCCATTTGTTTTGACCAAGCGTCGTATTGGTTTTTCAATTGGAGAAATTTCTCTGGATGAGACAATGATAAATCATTGGCTTCAACAGGATCCAATTTTAAATTGTATAAGGTCCAGTTATCCTTAAAGGCCACTAATTTCCAATCTCCATCGCGAATTGCCTTACCATGTTGCCATTGCCAGAACAACGGTTTTCCCCTTTTCACTTTCTGTCCCCTTAGAATTGGCAGAAAATTGATCCCGTCTAAAGGTTTGATACTTTGATTGTTGAATTCAACTGGATAATCTTCATTAATTATAGCTGCAAAAGTTGGCATCAAATCAATTAAATGAAGAGGCGTATCGACTATTTTATTTTTTTCTTTAATTCCATTTGGCCAATTCACAATTAAAGGTGTTTTAATTCCACCTTCATGGCTAAAATTTTTAAATAGGCGCAGGGGCACATTAGATACATTGGCCCAGTCACCTCCCAACGATGTCCATCTTCCAAGGCTGCCAATTTCTCCGTTACCACCTTCTAAGTTGACCACTTCTGAAGATGCTCCGTTATCGGATAGAAATAATATCAAGGTGCTTTCTCGGAGCTTCATTTCGTCCAATTTGGATAACAATCTTCCAATATTTTGATCCATCCTATCAATCATAGCACTATAAACAGCCATTTTTAAATCTTCCTGATCTTTTTGAACATCCGATAATTCATCCCAATTTTGAAATGTAGCTTGTGACAACGGGTAATCAGAGGCGATAAGGCCTAATGCCTTTTGTTTTTTAAATCTTGCGTTTCTCACCTTTTTATATCCTTCCATATACTTACCCCGATACTTTTGAATATCCTCTGGCCAAGCCATTAAGGGATCATGAGGAGCCGTATAAGACATATATAAAAAAAACGGTTGATCTGTTGGCCTTTGATTCAACCATTCCAAGGCGTAATCAGTAAAAGCATCCGTGGTATAAAAATCTTTTGAAGGTGTGTAGGGTTGTATTATTTCACCATCAATCACCCAGGGTCTGTCGGGTCTTTTTTGAGCAGGCTGCCCCTCACCTTTTCTTTGTTTCCCTGGATTAAAATGATTACTCGCACCTTCAAATAATCCACTATAGTGATCAAAGCCTCTTTTGGTAGGTAATTCTGAACTGTGATGTTTTCCGGACCACATGGTGGTATAGCCTGCCTTTTTGAACAATTCACCCAAAGTAATGGCATTGTTCATTGGCTGTTTATAACTCTTGTGATAGCCTATTTGCTGCGAATATAATCCTGTAAGTAAGGAAGCACGAGAAGGAAAGCATTTGGAAGTATTATACATGTTTGTAAACCTGATTCCTTCCGAAGCCAACAAATCCAGATTTGGAGTATGAACTTCACTACCATAACATCCTAGGTCAGACCATCCCATATCATCAGCTAAAATAAGTATGACATTGGGCTGGTCGCCCTGATTTTGATTATTTTGTGAATGCTTGTTTTTATTTTCTTCCTTTTGACAAGAGGATACACAATTAAAGATCAACAATAAGGACCCGAAAAAAAATAATTTTAATTTTCGTTTGAACATAGTGTTGTCTTAGTTTTTAATAAGTTTTAGATGTAAATCCTTATAATAAACTGTCATTTCCGGGCCTTTATGCACCTGAAGTGCAATAATTCCGGAAGAAGCTTTTTTATCCACCTCATCGTCAACAACATCAACACTTTTTACTCCATTGATAAAATGTTGCAAATGATTCCCATTAGCAACAATCAGATACTCATTCCATTGTTCCTTTTGAATCCTTGATTCAATAGTTTCCGAATTAGCAAATTTAGTTACCGTCTTTATACCTATTGAGTCAAGTCTGACCTGTTCACCACGCAGTGCCAATATTCCTCTACCTTTTTCTTCATAAAGAATTCCTGAATAATTATTTCCGGCCTCCATATCGGCCTGATAGCCTCCAACGATAAACAATTCTTTATCCAATACTTTCGCCCTATATTGAACACCGCTGTTGCCTCCAATAATTTTGTATTGAAAACTCAGTTCAAAGTCAGAAAAGGAAGTATTATGAATTAAAAAAGTGTTTTGTTCAATGGGCTTATCTGAAGTAGTCCTGCCGACAATACAGCCTTCCTCAACCGACCAAATACTGGAATCACCCTTCCAGCCATCTAAATTTTTCCCATTAAAAAGTGATAATATCTCTTCCTGCCAATCTGATTTTTTTACAGACTGCTTGCATCCAACAAAAACAAACACAAGAAAAATTATTGATATAGAAAAGAGTTTTATAAGTTTTTGAACTACAAAATATTTCATTTTTTTTCGGTATTTTGTTAATAATCAATCCTCAAAGAATCACAAAAGTAATTAGCTAGGAAAGGTACACAATTCCAAATTTACAACACCCCAAATGAGATTTGTTTGTAGTCTCCTATGGAATAACACCTCAATTGAGCCTCGTTTGAAGCCTTCAGAATAAATTATATTTTGTTTTTCTCATGTCCTGAAGGGACCAACACCCCCATGGCTAAGGCAGATTGACTTAAGAGGAAAACACCCTTATGATCCCTCCTACCATAGGTGGCCCAGCTCAAGGGGCAATTATCTTATATAGAGAATGATCTCGTTAGAATTATATCCAATAATATTATTACAACTTAGGTTCCCAACCTGCTTCATACTCACGTGACCATAATTTCATAGCTTCTCGATCAAAAATTCTACCTGAATTTTCATCAATCTCAAAAGATTTTCCAATTCTTGAAGCAATGTTTGCATAATGAGTCATTGCCTGACTAACTGCACCTTGTTCAATGGGCGAAGTCAATGCCTCATTGCCGCGAATTGTTTCGAAAAAATTAATTGCATGCCTCGTTGTTAGATTTCCTCCCCCTCCTAGTGCAAGTCCTCCTTCAGCACCATTTGATTTACTGTTTTTAACAGATTTTCCCTTTAGGTCAAATATTTCATATCCACTTCTATCAATAAATGCTGAACCTTCTGACCCATAAACTACGGTTCCTCTACCTTTACCATATTTAGCATATCCATTTCTACTTTGCCCATCCCACTCAATAACTTGTCCATCCGAAAAAGAAAATCTGGCTTCCATTGAGTCATACATTTCCCAACCATCGTTTAAAAATTGATTTTTACCTGACCTCACATTTACATGTTCAGGAAATTCAACGCCCAATGCCCATCGGGCAATATCCAATTCATGTGTTGCATTGTTGCCCATTTCCGCTGTTCCAAAATCCCAACCATACCAATGCCAATTATAGTCCCATGTGTTGTGTGTGTAATCTTTTCTTGGTGATGGGCCTTGAAAAAGATCCCAATCCAATCCTTCAGGTGGAGTAGCTTTTTCTTGAACAGAAACTTCACCCCTCGTATTGATATAAAAGGCTGTTGCTTTATAAGTCCTACCAATTATTCCATTATGGATATCTTTAATAACCTGATTAGACTCGAGAGATGATCGTTGTTGATTTCCCATCTGAACGACTTTGTTATACTTCTTTTGAAAAGCAACCACCCATTCATTTTCCTGCATATTATGGCTACATGGTTTCTCTAAATAAACATGTTTTCCAGCCTTCATAGCCATACAAGCACCTGGAGTATGCCAGTGATCAGGAGTAGCCATAAAAATGGCATCAACTTTTTGATCATCCATTATTTTTCGAATGTCATTTTCCAAGGCCGGTTTATAATTGATTCTTTTTGCGAAATTCGCTGCAGCCTTTTCACGCTGACTCTGCATGACATCGCATAGATACAACAATCTAACATTATTTTTTTTATCTATGATTGGATCCATATAACCTCCATATCGTCTTCCCAATCCTTGCAGCGCCACATGAATACGATCATTGGCTCCAATAATATTTGAATAACTTTTGGCAGACATGGCATTGATACTTCCAGTCAAGGCAATTCCTGCAGCTCCTGCCGAAGCCTTTTTAATAAAATTTCTTCTGTTAGATTTCATGTTTTTTATTTTATAATTTAATTAGTTGCCAATACGCCTTTAACATAACCTAAAGATTCCATCATACCCGGTAAAGGATCGGATGCTTCTGCTTCATATTCAAGAGCCAGAGTTTCTTCATAATTCAATTTTACTACTGTTTCTAAAAAGCCCGGAATATCTATTACACCTTTGCCTACTATACATGTTTTACCATCTGCAGCTGCCTTTGTAACATCTTTTACATGTACATCGAAGACACGATCAAAAAAAGACTCAAAATCCTTGCTTGGATTTCTTCCAATTCGAATGCTATGACCAATATCGATACAGAGTCCCATTCGGGCATCCATATTTTTTATTTTAACATAAGCACTTTCTGCACTTGGATATAACTTATCACCGGGTCCATGATTGTGAATAGCCAATTTGATATTGGTTTCTTTCACTTTAGTTTCCACATAATTCAACAATTCATGATTGGGAACACCAATAATTATTTTCATTTTCGCTGCTTGGGCATAGGCAAATGCCTGATCAACAGCTTCTTTGGTTTTCATATAAATTACGCCGCCACCATACAATTCAACACCTTTATCCCTACAAAGCTTCACCGTTTTTTTTATGGTCTCCTTTCCAGAATCAAGAGGTAGGTGCATGCTTTTAAAAGAAATTCTATTGACACCACATCGCAAGGTCATATCGAGTGCTTTTTCTGTAGAAAAATTGCGCAGCGAATAAGAAGCAACACCCAATTTTATATTTGATAAATCCCCTGAATCAGTAAACCTAATTGAGCCCTGAGCTATAATAGGAAAAGAAGTACTAATAATTCCTGCTGTTCCCAGAGCTGAATTTTTGATGAAATTCCTTCTATTTATTGTCGATTTATTTTTTTTCATCTTCTTTAATTTCACGAATTTTTATATTCCTGAAGGACACAAAATCTCCATGATCCTGTATTAATATATGACCTGAATCTGCTTCTCCAAAATTCTCCCATTCTATATATTTACTTTCAGCCACGAGTTTCCGGTAATCATCACTTTTGCGTTCATACTCCAATACTTTTCTGTTATTTAACCAATGCTCTACATGGTTGTTGTTAGAAATGATACGGGCTTGATTCCATTCCCCAACTGGATTTACAACTTTATTTGTATCCGCTTGAATCAAGTCATACAGTGAAGAAATAGTTCTACTTCCATCATGATTTCCAAGCTTAGCATCAGGATGTTTTACATCATCTAATATTTGAAATTCCAAACCTATAGAAGAGCCTTCTCCTTTGTTGAGATCAGTATTTACAAAATATTTTATGCCGCTATTGGCTCCTTCCGTTATTTTAAAATCAACTTTCAATTCAAAATTGTTATATTTTTCAAGGGAAACAATATCACCGCCTGCAGTTGATTCATGGCCACCGGAAGCCAACACACTTAGTATCCCATTTTTAATTTCCCAGCCAGCTTCAGGAAAATCGTTTAATTTAGCTCCTCTCCAACCTTCTGTTGTTTCTCCGTTCCATAATAATTTCCATCCAGCTTCACTTTCAGGGTGCGTCAAACGGTTTAAGGTAGTTTTGGCTTGAAGGGTTGATGTTTTCATGTACTGATCAAGATTTTCTGTCATGATTTTAACAGTTCTCCAAATCACTTGAGTTCCTTCTTTTTCTATATCATCAATATTGTGAACCTGTAAGCCAATAAATCCGGAGGAGGTCATGTCATCAATTAAATGTGTTGCAGCTACTCCATTGATCCATGTTTTGATCGTATCACCTATTGCTTCAATCCGATACGTATTCCAATCATTTTGTTTGAAAGCTTTTTGAGCCTCAGGATTATCGGTCAAGGGATATAACCAACCTCTTCTGCTTTCTTCATAAATACCTGCACTCCAAGCTCTTTCAGAGGGATCAATTTCAATTTGATAACCATGCACCTCTCCTTCACGGTAAGATTCGATTGAGTTACTTCTTATTTGAATCCCTGAATTTAATTTTGAATCTACTTTATATTCAATTTCCAATATAAAGTCACCGTACATTTTATCCGAACATAAAAATGTGTTCTTTGTATTTAATACAGAGGTTCCAACAATAGCTCCATCTTCAACTTCATACGTTGCTTTACCACCTTTAATATGCCAGCCATTTAAAGTTTTACCATCAAATAAATCTACCCAAGGTGTATTATCTTTTTTAGATTCACTACATGAAACAATAAATAAAATACAAATTAAAATACACATTGAATGATTATTATATTTCTTCATTTAATTTTATACTTTAAGTTTTTATATTATTGTTTATACTAAATTCATTGACTTTTCTATACCATATTCGAGTCCCGTAAGTTCTGCCAAGCCTTTCATTCTACCGATACAAGAATATCCAGGATAATATTGTCTGTTGAGGTCATCCATCATTTGATGTCCATGATCAGGCCTCATCGGAATGGCAAAATCCTTCCTTCCCTCCTTTTTCCTTCTCTCCTGTTCCAAAACAATTTGTTGAATCACAGCGTACATATCTACGTCACCGCCCAAATGCGTTGCTTCATGAAAATTGCCCAATTCATTTCTCAAAGTACTTCTTAAATGAATAAAATGAATTTTACCTGCAAATTGTTCAAATATTCGAGGTAGGTCATTATCCGCTCTAACGCCCAATGAACCCGTACAATAAGTAAGTCCATTACTTGGACTATCAATGGCATTCATAAGCTCTTCAATATCTTTTTCTGTGCTAACAATCCTTGGTAATCCCAATAAGGAAAATGGGGGATCGTCAGGATGGATACACATTTTAACTCCAACGCTCTCTGCAACAGGAATAATCTCTCTTAAAAAGTAAAACAAATGTTCTTTTAATTTGGCTTGGTCAATATGTTCGTATTTATCAAGTTCAGATTGAAACTGATCCATGGTATACACCATATCCGTACCTGGTAAATTGGCAATCAAGTTTTTTGTTAAAATTTCAATTTCTTCTTGACTACTTTTCTCAAAATAATTTTTAGCCGAGGAAATTTCCGACTCATTATAATCTTTTTCCGCGTTTTTCCTTTTTAATATGAATAGATCAAATGCAGTAAAGGCTGCTTTTTCAAATCGAATTGTTTTTGAACCGTTATTCAAGGTATAGTCTAAATCGGTTCTAGTCCAATCCATGATAGGCATGAAATTATAACAAACGATATTAATATCACAAGCGGCTAAATTTTCAATACTGGTTTTATAATTTTCTATGTACTGTAAATAATTCCCGGTTTGTGTTTTGATATCTTCATGTACCGGAATACTTTCGGTTACGAGCCATTTCATACCGTTTTTTTCGATGAAATCTTTTTTCGCCATAATATCAACTTTGGCCCAGACTTCTCCATAAGGCACATGAAATAAAGAAGTTACCAAATCCCTAACGCCCGCTTGTTTGATATTTGAAAGAGAGACATTATCGTGTTCTCCATACCATCTCCATGTTTTTATCGTACTCATTTGCTAATTCATTTAATTAGCCTCTTTGCTCGAGGTTCTAAGGTTGTCAATTCCTGTATTCTTATTGGGTTTCCAGATTCAATGCTTTTACGAGCCGCTATACCCACCAATATAGACATGGCGCCATCTCTAACTCCAGCTGCCCTGTCAAATACGTCTTTTTCGTCAGCCTTTACAAAAATCTTGTCCTGCAATCGTTGGTCACCTCCACCATGGCCTTTCTTATCGTATTCAACCACAACCGTATCATGCTTATCCCAGAGCTTATGAACAATGATGGGCTCTTGTGCCATCATTTTTGAATCCTGATCCATTTCCAATTCGTGTAACTTATCTTGATCTATGCTCATATTTTTCAAATATGGAATGTCCAACCAAGCCTCTATTCTACCATCGGTACCATTAAATGAAACGCGCCACCCTTCAAAAGGTGAATAAGTAGTCAGTGAATAATTCACAACTGTATTGTTGGCATACTTTATTTGAGCTGACATTTTATCATAGATATTAATCTCGTCTCTAAAGAGACAATTATCTCTTATATAACCATCATATTGTTCGTTATCCACATAGAGATCCATCATGCGCTTATTTTTGGTAATATCCATATGAAATTTACAGGATTCCGTAAAGTCACAATTTCTGCAATTTTCACCTCTAATGTCACTATTAGACCCATATACTTCCAAATCTCCATAGGCAAATACTTCAGCGGGGTCTGAATCAATCCACCAATTCAACAGATCAAAATGATGTGTTGATTTGTGTAACCAAAGAGTTCCTCCCTCCTGTCTTAAACCATGCCATCTTCTAAAATAAGAAGCCCCATGGTAAGTATTTAAATACCAATGAAAATCTACGGAAGTGATTTTTCCAATGGTGTTTTTCTTCAGTAACTCCTTAACTTTTGTTGCATAGGGACTCCATCTATAATTAAAACCAACGATTAGTTTTTTATTTGATTTGCGTTCTGCATCTAAAATATCCTGACATTTATCTTCATCAATGGTCAAAGGTTTTTCGGTTAATACATCGCAGCCATAATCCAACCCTTTGATAATAAATTCATGATGATTAGAATCCTTGGTAGTTACAATGACCAAATCAGGTTTTGTTTCGATAATCATTTTATCAAAATCTAAAAAAGTATCACATTTTGCTCCTATGTATTTTTTTCCATAAGCTAGCCTACCGGGGTTGATATCACAGAGACCTACAAATTCCAATATATCAGAATACTCATCAACCAATCGCTTTCCCCAAAAACTGGTTCCCCTGATTCCTGTACCCACTAAAACTATCTTTAATTTGATTTTTCCCAGACCAAATGCAAAGGAATTTAAGGGCAAAGAAGCCCCTGCCGCTAACATACTTATTGATTTCAAAAAAGAACGTCTCGAATCTACCATATTTTCTATTATTAAATATTAATTATTGTTTTGAAATTAAACACCACTAAAGATATTGAATCCGCCATCAATAGGAACATTAACTCCTGTGACAAAGGAAGCAGTATCACTAATCAACCAATGTATCACTCCATTCAATTCTTCTGCTTTACCAAATCTTTTCATCGGTGTATTAGCGATTACTTTTTGACCTCTTTCGGTGTATGAACCATCTTCATTGATCAATAATCTTCTGTTTTGATTTCCGATAAAAAAACCGGGTGCAATGGCATTAACACGAATGCCTCCACCATACTTTAAAGCAAATTCTGTAGCCATCCATTGTGTCAAATTTGTTACTGCTGCCTTTGAAGCAGAATATCCAACTACTCTTGTGATGGTTTTAAATACAGCCATAGACGAATAATTCACAATGCATCCAGTACCCTTATCTGCCATTGCTTTACCAAAAACCAAAGAAGGAATCAAGGTTCCGTTTAAATTCAAGTCCGAAACTTTTTTAAAATCATCTAACTTTAAATCAAATATGGTTTGATCCTCGGCAATAGTAGCTCCAGGCATATTACCCCCTGCTGCATTTAATAAAACATCTACT
Organism: Flavobacteriaceae bacterium; assembly: GCA_030621915.1. GTDB lineage: Bacteria > Bacteroidota > Bacteroidia > Flavobacteriales > Flavobacteriaceae > Lutimonas. The sequence goes on along the minus strand of JAUXGV010000007.1, from coordinate 14,359 downwards.
TTTCCATATTTATTGATAATATTTTGGCAAACTATTTCAACACGGTTTTTATCTAAAACATCACAAACAAATCCTAAAACATCAGCATTAATTTTAGAAAGAATGTTTAATTTTTGATCCAATCTAATCTTATTGGAACCTAAAATTACAACTTTTGCATTATTATTTAATAAATATTCTGCAATTGTTCCACCAAGAACACCCGTTCCACCTGTTATTACACATACTTTATCAGAGATGTCAAAATTATTTATCATATTATTTTTTTATTCTAAAATTTTCGTGTGCGTGCACAAATATATGTTTATATTATAAGAAATAAAACTATTTAAGGAACCAAATACAATAATGTCTTATGTTTTTATTGCATAAATTATATAAACATGAATTTATTGTTCCGTGTGCGCAAACAAATATTCACATCATTTAGAAAATATTATTATATTTGAGGATTAATTTGTAAAGTTTTTTATTTGAAAAACAAAAATTCACCCATAAAGATTAAGGACATTGCAAAAGTTGCCAATGTATCGGCAGGTACAGTTGATAGGGTTCTTCATAATAGAAGTGATGTTTCTGAAAAAACTAGGCAAAAAGTGCTTAAAATAATAGAGGAACTTGGCTACAAAACAAATATTATTGCCAAGACTTTAGCCTCCAAAAATCAGTTTATTTTATCTGTAATTATTCCTGAAGATGATCAATATAGCAATTATTGGAAGAAACCTTTGGTTGGAATACTAAAGGCTGAAGAAGAACTTGAAACATTTGGAGTTAAAATCAATAAATATTTTTTCAATATTTCCAATATTAGTTCCTTCGAAACCGAATCAAAACTTTTGATTCAAGAAAATCCAAATGCGGTCATTTTAGCTCCTATTTTCAAAGATCAGGCATTAAGATTTGCAGATAAATTGGTTGACAAAAATATTCCTTTTATTCTATTGGATTCCAATTTGGAGAAAAAAAATAAAAGTATTGGATTCGTAGGTCACGATTCAGTTCAAAGTGGCATGGTTGCGGCTAAATTGATATTCGATAGAACTAAAAATAAAGACAATATACTGATAATAAATTTATTAGCCAACCACAATAACATTAATCATTTAAGCATAAGGTCTGAGGGATTTAGATCATTTTTTGCCAAGAAAGATAAAATGGGAAGTCTCATTGAAATGAACATTCATGATTTAAACGCCATTGATATCAATAAAAAACTACAGCATGTATTCAATGATCTTTCCCAAATTAAGGGGATTTTTGTAACAGGTTCAAGGGTTCATATTATTGCTAAGTTTTTAAAGGATCAAGCGATTGATCAGGACATTGTTTTGGTGGGCTATGATCTTCTTGCCAAAAACATTGATTTTCTTAAAAATGACACTATTGATTACTTAATTTCTCAAAATCCTATTGAACAAGGGTATCAGAGTGTTATGAAAATATTTCAATCTGCCATTCTTCAAGAAAAACCTGACAAAATCAATTATTTGCCAATTGATATTATTATTAAGGAGAATTTGAAATACAGCTAATTTACCAGTCTGAGAATTAATATTTAATAACCATCAATATTTGGGCTAAATATTTCCATAAAGGCGCCGTCAAAACTGTCCATTACATTGTAAGTGCCACTGTTTCTTTTAATGACTTTATCAGGTCTCAATAAATAATGACTTAAAGTGCCCCTACCCGTATATTGCTTTCGCCCATTAAAATAATAAGATTCTACAAATTTAGGGAAGGTGATGTTTTTAATCGTAATTCTATATTGATCTCCCATGATACGAACATCGATAAAAGCTTCGAATTCACTCTGAGCATATTGTGGTAAATTACCAGCCAACAAGGTAGTAAGACTGCTCATGGCTGAAGTTTTAAACCTAAGAATATTCAAATTGGCAGTGAAATTTTGGTTTTTTAGTTGCTTATCCAGATCATTTTCATCTTGCAAGGGGAAATATTTTTCCCAAATTAAACTATTATCACTTACGTAAAAATTACCTATGGAATCCGTTTTATGAAACTGAGCATTACCCGATACGGTAAAAAGTAAAAATATAAATATAAATGTAGCTTTTACCCATTTTTCTTCAAGCATTAAATATGCTTGTTTTCGATTTATATAACTCAAAATAGTTGACTTAATAATTTTATAAGTTGATTTCTTCGGAAGTTTTATCAAAAGTCATTTCAAGTTCAAATGGCTTGCCCATTACATCCGCAATTACATTCATTTTCATTGAACTGGCATTTAAATCACTAATTTTAGATCGATAACCCCTATTTAGATTACCAACCTCATTGTTAGTGGTACCTACATATTTAAATTGGAATTGAAAAGTACCATCACCTGGTTCATGCAGTGACCATTGAATTTTATTGATTGTATTTTCACATAAGTCCGAATTCAAAATGGTCAACTTTCCTGATCCGTTATCAGGTATTAGAACCCACTCACTTCCTTTAAAGCATTCAGAATCCACCAAATCGAATAGATTTACTTTATACAACCCACTGTCCCCAATAAATCTAACATTGGTTACTTCCCAGGTTCCTTCAAGACTTTTCTTACTTGGTTCATATGATGTTTGAGTCACTGAACAACCTGACACAAACAAAAGAACCATTATTCCAAAGTAGTATTTTTTCATAAATTGATGTTATTTGTTATTCATGTCAAATTTACCGAAAATAAATCAATGCAGATTAGAAGTTTTAATTTTAAATCAATATTTTAGTAAGGCTTCTAATTCCAATTTAAATCTTTCAATTGGCAGATAATTATTTTCCAACTCTTTAGCAAAAGGTATTGGGATTTCAAGGCTTGCTACTCTTTTTACCGGAGCATCTAAAAATTCAAAACAATTTTCGGTAATTAATGCAGAAATATCAGAAGCAATACCTCCAAACATTGTATCTTCTTGTAAAATAATAGCTTTACCAGTTTTTTGAACCGATTGAAAGATTGATTCTGTATCCAAAGGCTGTAAAGTTCTTAAATCCAGTATATCTGCCTGAATATTAGTCTTTCGGATTATATCTAAGGCCCAGTGTATACCTGCTCCGTAACTAATTACAGTAACTTCATTTCCCTGTTGCAATAGCGATGCCTTACCTAACGGTAAACTGTAATAGTCATCAGGGACATCTTGATAAATAGATCGATATAATTGTTTGTGCTCAAAAAACAAAACCGGATTGGGATCTTCAATTGAAGTTGTAAGCAATCCTTTTGCATCATAGGGAAAGGCAGGGTAAACTACTTTTAAACCAGGTGTCTTGGTAAACCACGCCTCATTGGTCTGACTATGAAAAGGACCCGCTTCTACTCCACCTCCACAAGGCATACGTAAAACTACATCACTATTTTGCCCCCATCGGTAATTTGATTTTGCCAACAAATTAATAACCGGATTAAAACCTGAAGTTATAAAATCAGCAAATTGCAATTCAACTACTGATTTAATACCGCAAATTGATAACCCAAAAGCAGCTTCAATAATTGAAGATTCACATATGGGTGTATTCCTAACCCTTTGCTTGCCGAATTTTTCCAAAAACCCTTCAGTAATCTTAAATACACCTCCATATTCAGCTATATCCTGACCCATAATTATCAATTCAGGATGTCGTTCCATGGATTGATAAAGGCCTTTTGAAATAGCATCAACAAATCGAATTTTTGATTTTATATTTGTAGAGGTTACAACTTGTATATCAACATGTTTATAGACATCATTTAATTCATTAAGTAAATTAAATTCAATTTTATTTTCAGCAAAAGAAAATTTTAAGTTATCCTTGATTTCGAGATTAATTTCCTCTCTAATTTTCGAATCAAATTCACTAGTTAAGATACCCTTGGATTTTAAATAGTTTTGAAAATTAATCACAGGATCTTTTTCAGCCCAACTCTCTAAAAGCTCTTTTGGAACATATTTTGTGCCACTCGCTTCTTCATGTCCTCGCATTCTAAAAGTTTTGAATTCAATCAAAACAGGTCGTGGTTCATTTCTAATACTCTCAGCTATTTTATTTACTTTACTATAGACTTCAAGAATATTATTTCCATCAATAATGTGGCTTTCCATTCCATACCCAATTCCCTTATCTGCAATATTTTCACAATTAAATTGCTCTTTAGAAGGAGTTGAAAGTCCATAGCCATTATTTTCTATACAAAAAATAACGGGCAACTCCCAAACAGATGCTAGGTTCATAGCCTCATGAAAATCACCTTCACTTGTCCCTCCATCTCCAGAAAAAACAGCTGTAACTTTATGATTTCCTCTTAATTTATTGGCAAGAGCAATTCCGTCGGCAACACCAAGTTGTGGCCCTAAATGAGAAATCATACCAATAATATGATATTCCTGAGCACCAAAATGAAAGGACCTATCCCTTCCTTTTGTAAATCCACTAGCTTTACCTTGCCACTGGGCAAACAATTTATTTAAGGGGATATTGCGACTTGTAAAAACCCCCAAATTACGATGCATAGGTAATATATATTCATCTTCATGCAAAGCAAGGGTAACTCCAACAGAAATAGCTTCCTGACCTATACCCGAAAACCATTTGGAGATTTTGCCTTGACGCAACAGAACTAACATTTTTTGCTCAATCAACCTGGGCCTAAGTATTGATCTGTAGATTTTTAAAAGCTTACTATTATCAATATTGTAATTGTCAATTTTGAAATTCATCTCATATTATGGATTACATTTCTATAATTTTAATTTAGATTTAACAACTTAAATAAGAGGGAATAATATTATAAAACTTCAAAACAAATATAAAAAAATCCCCATTACCAATTTTAAAATTAATAATGAGGATCTATTATTTCAAATCTAAATCTAAAAGGAAATTTCCTTAAATATCTTATGCATCAATCTTTTTTTATCATTAATCACTTCTTCAAGAGAAATGGAGGTTTCAGTTCTTTTGATACCCTCAATTCTATCTAAACTGAAGATAATTTCCTTAGCATGCATCGTATTCTTTGCTCTTATCTTACAAAAAATAGAAAATTTACCTGTCGTTAAATGGGCAACAGTTACTTCAGGAATTCCTTGAACTTTTTGAATCACACTTTCTGTACTTGAAGAATTTTCCAAAAATAAGCCTACATAAGCTATAAATGTATAGTTCATTTTATTATAGTCAACACTTAAAGTAGATCCCTTTATAACACCTTCTTCTTCCATCTTCTTCACTCTCACATGAATAGTTCCAGCTGACACTAATAAATTCTTAGCAATATCTGTAAAAGGGGTACGTGCATTATCGATTAATGTTTCTAAAATTTGATGATCTAATTCATCTAATTTAAATTTCGACATAGTAGTTTTTTTTATTAATTTTGTAAATATCTTAAAATTAATCGAAATATTTGGCCTTTTCTATAATTTTTAACATCAATAAGTGTAATTTATTTAAATATTCTTGTTTTTTAACCATTCAACAACATCGGCTAAATTTCGAAAATTAACTTCAACTTTGTCTATTATTTTATCAGCATTATAATTGGCTAAATCTTCAATTTTATCAACTTTAGAATCAAAGCATACCTCATTATTTCTTAATTTTTCCTCATATAAAATGCCTATGTCCGATTTTTTTCCCTGATATTTTACGTTCTTTAAAATAATATCCAAATATTTTTTTTCATTATCAGGAATTTCAAAATATGATTGATGATCTTCCACATGACCTGCATCAACTGTATATAAAATCCCTTGGAGCAAAGCAAAGAATGTGTATTTTCTTGTAATCTCTCGTTGATAGTCACCCTTATAATGTCCAGATTCAATTAAAACTGTATTGAATCCCATTTTCTGAAAATTATCACCGGTAGCGGTTGGGTAAAATTCATCAGTGTACCTCCCTATTTGACCCGGAATACATTTTTTCAATAAATTATTCATAGATACAATAACCTTCATTGTTTCTATTCTACCATCAGTCAAGGATCTTTCCTTATCTTCTGAAGGTGCTAAAAATGACAAAGTTGCAGGTTTGTTGTTTTTGCCAACACTAAAAATTGTTCGCTGGTCATGCATATTGAAACAATAATCTGGTTGAAATTCTAATAAAATATCTTGTAAAATTCTGCTTTCAATTGCTTTCTTATCAATAACATCTCGGTTTAAATCAATTCCCCCGGAATTCACTCTTGTATATGCTTCTGCTCCATCAGGATTCAGCATTGGAACACATAACAATTTACAATTATTTAAAATCTTATCTCTGAAATATGTAAGTTGACCTGGTCTTTCAATAAAATTAAAAAAATCAAAAAGAGCTTTGGTTCCGCTACTTTCATTTCCGTGCATTTGAGTCCAAATTAATATCTTGGTTTTTCCTTTTCCAAAAATAATGTTTCGAATTTCCTTTTTGAGAGGAGATACTCCAATTTTATTTACCTTAAAAAGGGAATTCAAATTATCCATAATTGGAATTATTTGTCCTATAATTACCCTCCTTCCAACTATTTTATTTTGATAATTTTTAGGGTACCAATTCTCTAATTCTTCAATTTCAATCTGTTTCATTTTACAAATGTAGTTAAAAGACATTTAGCTTTATCGCAGGATTAAATCAAAATAAAGACATTTACTAAATTAATATTTTCGTGTAATCACCAAGGATTATTTAATTTTTAATTTTGTGTCGCTTTTACAACTGTAAACAATCACTTCAATTAATTAATTAACAATTGTAAACAATAATATTAAATTTAATGCATTGATTTTACCAAATTAAAGATCATTTAATTTTTCAAATTATAATTATTAATTAAAATATTTATAACCAGATTTTAATACTACTTTATTTAATGTTTATATTTACATATATAGCTTCCGAATTTCAAAAACATTTTGACTGTAAACAATCTTTGATTACATTTGTAAACAGAATTAAAAATTACAATGATAAACAACAATGATTTTGCTTTTAGACTAAAAAAAGTCATGGATTATCACCAATTATCAGCCTCTTCCTTTGCGGATAAAATCAAGATTCCACGCTCAAGTATTTCTCATTTATTATCGGGAAGAAATAAACCTAGTTTGGATTTTGTTTTAAAAGTTATCAAAGAATTTGAAACCGTTGACCTCTATTGGTTTTTAAATGGCAAAGGAAATTTCCCAAAAACGGAACCCTCCCCTGTTGCCCATATTATTTCTCAGGAAGAAAATATTATTGTAAAAAAAACAATACCATTTTCATCAAAAAAAACGACAGCAGGTTCAACAAAGAATATTGAAAGAATTGTGATATTTTATTCTGATGGGACTTTTAAAGAATATACTCCATAATTATCAAATCCAATTACAAGTATATTATTTCTATTCCCGTTACCTCCCTAGGATGAGAAATGAGTTATACCCTAGTTAAATTTACTTTTCCTTTAAAATTTGGATTGAAAACAGAGGTTAATTGACTATTTTTGATGATAGCATTGGTTTTCTTCATTAGAAGAATAAGTGATATTATTCCCCTAGCATAATGTATCAATACTTTAATCTAATTTTTTAATACTTATATTGTTAATTATCAATGTGTTTAATTTTGTCATATACTAAATTAATATTAAACCTACCACAATGAATAAAATCAGTATAAAATTAGGAATGACCGTAGTTGTGTTAGTGTTGGCTCTTTCTTGTAAAGAACCGGTTAAAGAGGTTGAGAAAAAAAATGTAAAGCCAAATATTATTATGGTAATGGTCGATCAAATGCGATTTGATCGATTTGGTGCTATGGGTGATTCAATTGTAAAAACGCCGAATATCGATGCGTTGTCTAAGGAAGGAATGCTGTTCAAAAACGCTTATTGTCCTTCTCCTGTATGTACTCCATCAAGAGCATCAGTAAAAACAGGAATATACCCTCCCGGAAATGGAATGGTAACCAATTGGGTGCCATTTAAAAAGAAAGTGGCGGGCACTACAAGTATTGATCAATATCTCCTTACGGAGCGACTCAAATTACAAGGCTATTATACAGGTATGGTTGGTAAACTTCACTTTGTTCCTGCCGATGATAAATTTGGATTTGATTTTAAGGCACTCAATGATGCTCCTTACTCAGTATACGCGAATGATGATAAAAATTCGGACTATGTTAAATGGTTAAAGGAAAATCATTTTAAAGACCATGAAAAAGACATTGTTGAAATTTTTGATCGTGATGAGAGTTATTATCCAGACAGCATCTATAAATTTATTATGGGAAGTGGCTGGCGTACGGAAAAGCAGCATGATATTCCATGGACAATAAATGAGTCAATGAATTTCATTAAAAACACTGATCCCGAAAAACCATTTTTCCTTTTCACCTCTATTTTTGGACCTCATCAGCCTTATTTGGCTCCTGCACCTTGGGACGCCATGTACAACCCCGATGACATAGAACTTGGACCAAGATTCTATGCCGACTTAGAAGATAGCCCTATATTCCAAATGAGTGGGTTTGGTAAATTGTCAAAGAAATTACGCGCTTCATGGGGAGAACGTAAATACAAAGAAGTTTTAGCGGCCTATTACGGGCAAATAGCTATGATAGATCACTATTTAGGAAAAATGTTTGACCAATTGAAGGAAAAAGAGATATGGGAAAATACTTGGATTGTGTTTTTAGCGGATCATGGTGACTTTAATACCGCTTATGGAACTTTTTTTAAAGGTGAGATGTACGATGTAAGTGCTAAAATCCCCTTGATTATCAAACCTGCAGCAATGGAGGGCGTGAGAGGGGTACGAGATGAATTGGTTAATTCTCTCGACGTATATGGCACCCTTTTGGATATTGCCGGTGATAAAGATTGGAGAAACCTTCCAGAAATGGAATCCAGAAGCCTCCTTCCATTAATAGAAACGGAAAATAGCACTCAAGAATGGGACAACAAGGTGTACTCTATTATTGGTGATGATCCTGATAAAAACCTTTGTATGTTACGTTCGAACTCTTTGAAAATAATTCGTAAAGCAGTTGCTGACAATAAAGCAATTTATGAAATGTATGATTTTGTTAATGACCCTCTTGAAACCCAAAACGTATTTGGCAATGTAGCATATGCAGACGTTCAGGAAGAATTAAAGACTGAATTGGATACCTGGTGGAAGAAACAAGCCGACCGATATCCACAGGAAATAGATAAATCATTTTGGAAACATTAGGTTTATCATTTTAATCGGAGTTGCTACCATTAATGGTGCATAAAGTTAAGCCATTAAACTAAATTTCACAAAATGAGAAATGAGTTAGCCTTGTTAAAACTATTTATCCTTTAAAATGTAGACTGATAACAAGGATTCATTCTCTATTTTTGATTACAGCATTGGTTTTATTCATTAGAAAAATAAGTGATATTACCCCTAAAGAATACTGTATCAATACTTTAATGTAATTTTTTAATGACCTACTTATGATCTAAGTGTTATGTTTTTATCATATTCTAAAAAAATATCACTGAAAAACTGAATTATTCAAATTTAGTCAAGCCTTCCTGAACTATTTTAATCAAAGTTTCTTTATTGGCGTATGCTGATTCCTTTTTAAGCGATAAAACTTGTTGTAAAACTTGAATTACCATCTTATCTGCACCATATTGTTTATATTGGATTCCTGTTTCCACAAATGAATCCACTAAATTTTGTGTTGCTTGTTCATTATCAGAATTCACTACCCATTGGAAGCCTTCTTTATAGATATTATTAGTAGCCCTGTCTTCCGCAAAAAACATCCCTGCAAATAAATTGCCTGCAACAAACGAAATTTGAGATTCTGTTTTATCCTGAATATATATAGGAATCAATGCTGACTTCATAGACTCTCTTTCCTCATCTGTTGCAATGGAGTTAACAAAATTCATTGAAGTATCTTTATCAACCTTGTAAAGAGCAGATAAAGCACTGCCTTTTACAGAGTTTGACTTGCTTTTTAAAGCATTTGAATAAAGTGAAACATATTTTACATTCTCAAGTAATTCTAATTTAGAAATGGCTTTGGCCTGAACCAAAGTTTTATCATCTTTAACTGCCATTCCTTCTAGAATATTAATAACAGTTCCCGCATTTGTTTTGGAAATATCGATTTTATCAATAGCCAAGATTCTTAATTCATAATATTTGTCGCTCAAAGCATCAGTCAAAGTTTTAAATGCCAATTCATCGCTTTGATTTTCCCCTAAACCTACAATAGCTTCCCTTCTATCAGCATATTTTTTACCATAATTATATTGATAAACAAAATTTTCAATAGATTTATCATCTGTTATTTCAGCTAGTAAAACTTTATTAGCACCAACATTTACCCACTTAGGTTTCTTTGTATACTTGAAAGAAAAAGCATTGTCCTTTTTATCAACCCAAACTTCATATTGTTTTGGGACTTCGTTTTCATATACATCAATCAACAAAGGAAATTCGAAAACATTTTCCTGTTCTTGTTTGACATGTATGGTAACAATATTGGCATCTGAACTATAAGTATAGGTCACATTAAGTTTTGGGTGCCCGTTGCCAAAATACCATTGGTTAAAAAACAGATTCAAATCTTTGCCACTAACTTTTTCAAAGGCTAACCTCAATTGATGAGCTTCACCCGTACCAAATTTATTAGCTGTTAAATATTCTTTCATTCCAGCCTTAAAAGCATCATCACCAATATAGTTTCTTAACATATGTAAAACTGCCCCACCTTTGTTATATGAAACCGCATCAAACATATCCTCCCGGCTATTATAATGAAATCGAACCAAATCTTTAATTTCACTTCCACTTGCAAAATACCCCTCTGTTTCGCTTTGCAAACGAGCATCAGCATAGTCTTTCCCATATTTATGTTCGAACCATAAATACTCACTATAATTTGCAAATGATTCATTAACCGTTAAATTACTCCAACTTTCTGCGGTCACCAAATCACCAAACCAATGATGAAAAAGTTCATGAGCAATCACTCTTTCCCATGTATTTTCATCTATTAAATCTCCCGATTTTTGATAAGCCATTTCCCCGTGAAGAACAGACGTTGTGTTTTCCATAGCTCCACTTACATAATCTCTACCCACTATTTGAGCATATTTAGACCATACATATTCTACTCCGGTATAGTTGGAATAGAATTCCAGCATTTCAGGAGTCAATCCAAATATATCTTTTGCATAGGGTTCATATTCTTTTTCTACATAGTAGTCAACATCAATATCCTTCCATTTGTCTTTTACGATACTAAATTCACCAACAGCCATAAAAAACAAATATGGGGCGTGTTTTTGCTCCATTTGCCAGTAATCCGTTCTGGTACCGTCTTTATTTTCGGTTTGCTTTTTTAATAATCCATTAGATAAGGTAACATATTTGTTCGGAACTGTCATGTACATTTCCTGAGTCGATTTTTGATTGGGTGAATCTATAGTGGGAAACCAACAACTACTTGACTCCGTTTCACCTTGTGTCCATATCTGTGTAGGTTTATCCGGATCAGAACCATCATGGTTTATAAAATACAACCCTTTTGCATCATTGATTGCAGCAGAACCTTCTTGTTCAACTTCTTCCGGACGAGCTGTGTATTTGATGTAAATCATGTATTCTTCGCCTTTACCATAAGTGTTTGCTAAATTTATTTTTAGTTCTTTACCATCATATTCATATTTCAAATCTTTACCATTTTTTGAAACTTTATGGATCAACATGGCCTTGGCATCCAAGGTTAAATTATTAACATTGTAGAAATGAGGTTCTAATGTAATCCATGCCTCACCCTGTAATTGACGTTTAGCAAAATCAAATTTTACGTCTAATTTTGTGTGAATTAAATCACTGATTTTTTCTTTTTCAGCTCTATAAGTTGTGTTGATTTCACTTGTTTCCTGTGAATTTACCAATGCAAAGTTTAAAACAAGGAATAGGAGTAATATTTTCAATTTCATAAATAATATTATTAATTAATAATTTGATTAAAAAGCAAATATAAGTTTTTATCGATGGATGAATTGGTTAAAAATTGGTTAAAAAAAAACTGTTTTGAAAATTTCAAAACAGTTTTTTAATTCTATGTATTTTATTTTAATTAAAATCACCTAACAATCCTTCTAATTGTGCCAAGGCTGGATTATCCTTATCAAGATTGTCCAAATCATTTAATAATTTCATAATCTTATCCGGTTTCATTCCATTACCCAAGACTCGTGCTACAACAAACCCTTTAGATTTATCAGATGCATATAGAATTACTTCATCCAATTCATCATCATCTCCCAGGTATTTAATTATAAAATTGATGCTTTCATGTTTCCCTCTCATCAATTCTTTAAATTTCTTATTTTTCAAAATCTTTTTGATTTTATTGTTTTCTGAAAGAAATTCTTCATTATTGTCTTCATCCAGTTTAAAGGCTAAAACATTTAATTTTCTTAAAGATTTCAATGTTTCCTTAGTTTCAGGAGAAACATCCTCTTTTAAACTAATGATACTAGCGGGTATATCCAGAGATATAAAATTATCACTTTGTTCACTTTCTACATAATACTTTTGTAAACTTTGTTCATTCTCACATGATATCATAACCATGGCAAAAAGTATTATAGATACGAATATTGATATTGATTTTTTCATTTTACCTTATTGTTTACCTGCTTTATTTAAGTGCTCACCTCCTGGAATATTCATTTTATCCGTAAGTTTTGAAATTTGTTTTAAATCAATATTACCGGTTAATGAAACTATAACTGTTTGATCATCATTTGATTTTACAAACATGAACAATTCCTTTACATAATTGGCACTGGATCCTTCTTTGATGTAAATTTTTACGTTATTACCATCATCATTGGCTCTCATTAATTCCTCCAATTTAGCCGTTTTAAGATAATTGCTTACTTCAGAAGCCATTTTAGTTGCTACGGATGCACTTTCAGTAGCAAAAACTTTTAGTGACTTTAAATTATTTATCAATTCTAAATATTCATCATCTGACTCTGCTCCAATAGTTTTCATAAGGTCAAAAGCTTTCTGACTTACAATTACGGATGAAACACCTTCCATATCCTCAAATTTATCAAATTGAGATTGCGCATTGATAACAAATGGTACGATAGCCAAGGCTAATACTATAATAATTTTATTGATTTTCATGATCTATTTATTTAAGTGGATTATTTATTTTTAAAAATTTTATTCTGTGTATTTTCAAATGTTTGTAATTGAGCGATGGCATTATTGCCTTTATTTAGATTTAATGAAATGAGATTTAATGCTTTTTGAGTTTCTTGGTATGCCAGCATGGCTTCTTCTTTTTCTGTTAAATTATTTTGGCTTAAGGAATAAATTCCTACAAATAGTATTGCCATTGCTGCCACTGATAACCATTTCATGATGGATCCATTCTTTTTCTGTGGCAATGAAATAGTTTTGGCTGAAACATCCAAAGAACTGTTTGTAAAATAATTAAACATACTTTTATACTCTTCCAAGTGCTCAGGAACATTTTCTTGAGAAAAATAATTTTTCAAAACATTTTCTTCTTTCAAAGTGGTTTCTGCCGCCAAGTATTTTTCTAATAACTTTTCAATTTTAGCTAATTCCATAATTTTGGTGTTTTAAAAATTTTTCTCTTAATGCTTTTCTTGCTCTTGACAATGCAACCCTAATTGCCGTAGGTTCCATGTTTAATACTTTACCAATTTCATGATATTCATAGTTTTCAATATCTCTTAATTGGATAATCATTCGTTGTTTTTCCGGCAAACTCTCCATCATTTTTTCAATGATCGATGTGCTATCTTCAGCCTCTATCTTATTTTGTAATTCAACATTTTCATCCTTATAATTACTATGAATCAAGGTTAAATTTGAAGCTCTTTTTGATTTTAACTGATCCAAGCAATAATTTTTTGTCATTCTCATTGCATATGCCTCTACATTATCATAAGTCTTTATTTTTTCTTTATTCTTCCATAGCTTAAAGTAAAGCTCTTGTGTAGCATCTTCTGCTTCATCAGAAGAAACAAGCAATCTCTTAGCCAATCTAAAGACCTTATCTTTAAAGGGTAAAACTTTATTTAAAAATTCTGTTTGGTTCATGTTAATTTTTACTCAAAAAACTAATTTCATCATCTTAGTACATCTTTACGACGAACAAGTTAAAACTTTGTTACATCACTAAAATAAAAATGTAATATATTTTATAAATTGCGACAAAATTAATAGCAAACCATTGGGGTAAAAGTGGCATAGTTATTGACACATGTAATAAAAATTTTGACGATGAACAAGTATTTGATTTTATGGAGTTTATTAATATTAGTGGGTATTCAAATTAGTTGTAGCGAACCAGACCC